>JBAVRC010000001.1:0-4559 GCA_049694615.1 Thermosynechococcaceae cyanobacterium
GTTAATCACATTGTCGGGATAGCGCTTTTGTAAGAACGCCTGCACCCGCTTAAACATGGCATTACTGGTGGCTTGGGTCGGTAAACCAATGTAGAAGCCCCCTACACCTGACTGATGTTGTAGATGATCCGCAAGATAGAGCGCAGCCTCCGTTTTCCCCTCTCCCATCGATGCCTCCACCATTACTAAGCAAGGCGACGTCAGGGTTTCAGCCAGTTGAGCCGCTACAGTTTGCAGAGGTCGAGGCGTGCTAATGAAATCAAATAATTCCTTAAAGGCGCGAGGTTTCCCCGTTGCGGGTTGTCCCCAACCCTGTTTAGCCAGTGCATTTTTAGCTCGCTCAGCCAGTTTTTCGGCATAAACCTCAAAACTCATATCATTGACATAGGGAAACCCCGAATCCTCCGCTGGGTTAGAGGCAATCCAGTCCGATACGGTGGTTAACCCAGCTAAAATCATCGCGGCGGCGTTGTCGCAGCAGTTGGGCAAATCGTCTGCTGTTAGCTTTACAAACTTTTGCAACTGCTGAAAAATTTCTAAACTGTGCTGTCGCCAAACGCTCCGTGCATCGGTTCCGGCGATCGCACTGTCTAAATCCTCAATTTCCTTTTGCGCTGGGAAAAACCCATGATGTCCTCCCACAATCGTGCCCAGTTTTTGAGCGAGGCGTTTGGCATGACGCGGCGACAGATCCTTGCCTACGCCAATTTCCACCAAATAATCTGGTAGAGTCGCTGCTGTCACTAGGCCGTGAGGCGCATTTCTCGGCTGACGGCGTTCGCGGGGCAGAGAAGACCAGCCATCATAGAGGGTGTTCCCTGCCAACATCTTCCCAACTTCACTCACCTGGAACTGAAAGGCCGGACTCACCTTACCCAGATCGTGACTGCCTGCCATAAACCCACAGAATCGGATGAGATTTTCTGCCGATAGTCCTAACCCTTGCCCCAAATGCTGACGGGCTACAGGGCTGAGGTGCGACCGAACAATCTCCATCGCCACCTCTGCCGTATCTGCCAAATGACAAATCACCGGATGGTACTTCGGCTTACCATCTTCAACCTCGCCTTTTCCCGTCTTCGCCCAAAACCGTGCTGTCATTCAACCCTCCCGATCAACTTCAAAATAATGCCGCGCCATCCATGCCAACTCATCCTTCACCAGCGCCACCAACTCGGTTGGCCCCTGCACGATCGCCCCCTTCCCATAACCCAACACCCAACGCTTCAGGTCATTGAGTCCTTTCACCGTCATCCTCAGCGTCACCGCACCATTGGGATGCTCCTCCAGCGTTTGAGTCGGATGCCAACGGCGCTCTCGAATATAAGGAGCCGTCGCCCCATCAAACCAAATCGCCACCTCCACCGTCTCAGAACCCACCTCATGCTGAAAAATCATCTCCAGATGAGTTTTAGGATTAAATTCTGGATCCCGCACAAAACTTTCGCCCAGAATCTCCAACGCCTGCACCCGATCCACCCGAAACCAGCGGATGGCCTGCCGATTGTGGCAATAACCAATCACATAAGGATTCGTGCCTCGGTAAATGTGCAACAGGTATGGGTCAAACTTGCGATCGCTCTTTGCATCTCGACTCGCCGTGTAATACGTCATCTGCACCGACCGCTGCTGCCGACAGGCTTCTTCTAAATTGCGCCATAGTTCAGGGTTAAGATCCGTTTCAACTCCAGAGCGAAACAAAATACGCTCCTCAGAGAACTGCTGCAAATCTACCCACGTTTGTTCAGGCAGGCGCTTGCTGAGTTGGGCGATCGCCGTTTCCAACTCCTTCTGATAGGTCGTCCCCGCATATGCCTCTAGCATCCTCGCCCCCAAAGTCAACGCGAATAGCTCACCCTGCGTCAGCGGAAACGTGGATAATCGCCAATCTGGATCTTCATAGTAAAATCCTTTTTTGCGAGAAAATTCAATCGGAGCATCAAGTCGATTTTTTAAAAATTCAATATCGGTACGAACCGTTCGTTCGCTAACCTCCAAGCAATCAGCTAAATACTGAGCCGTGGTTCGTTCACCGTTTCTTAATAATGTGTCCAGCTTCAGAAATCGCTCTTGTTGTCGCAACATAGATACCCAATCTTGCCCATCGATCTAACCCTAACCTACGAACCCGGCAGAATTCTTTCCGGGTTGAGAAATCAGCCCATGTAGCGAAGTATGACCAGACTGCTATTAAGCCAAGCGGATTGGGATACAGTAAAAAGTTTGTTAGGCTCAAGCCTATTGTCGGTTTAAGGAGAAATGGATGGGAAAACGTTGGGCATTCTGGGGCATCGGTTTGGGCGCATTGTATGCGGCATTTTGCACGTTTCTTTACACCCAACAGGGCCGCTTTATTTTTGCACCCACCCCAACCATTGAGAAAACCCCGGCCCGCTATCGCTTGGCCTACGACGAGGTGAACTTGTCGATGGGACCTACAGCACCGCCTCAAGACCGATTAAACGGCTGGTGGATTCCGGCTTCAGCACCACAACACCAAACGTTACTCTACTGCCACGGCAATGGCTTAAATATTGGGGCCAATGTCGATCACGCTTACCGTTTTCATCAAATGGGGCTATCGGTCTTTTTATTCGACTATCGCGGCTATGGCCAAAGTCGCGGCGCATTTCCCACCGAAACCTCTGTTTATGCCGATGTCGAACGGGCTTGGACCTACCTGACCCAAGATCGGCACATTTCGCCCAGCAACATTCTGATTTACGGTCATTCCCTAGGCGGGGCGATCGCCATTGAACTGGCCACCCGTCATCCCAATGCAGGGGGTCTCATCGTGCAAAGTTCCTTCACCTCAGCCCTGGAGATGGCCCGTCGAAAACCCTGGACGGTCCTTTTTCCGACGGAACAGCTGCTGACTCAACGCTTCGACTCCATTGCCAAAGTAGCGCGGCTCCAATTGCCCGTGCTGTTTATCCACGGCACCCAAGATAGCCTCATTCCATCGGTCATGAGCGAACGGCTTTATGCAGCCAACCGTTCGCCACTAAAACAGCTTAAACTCTTTCCCAAGGCGAATCACAACAATGTGGCGGAGGTAGCTGGCTCGGCCTATACCCAGGCGGTCAAGGGGTTTGTGCATCAAGCATTGGCCAGTCGTTGCAAAGATTGTGCCGTGACTCTACAAATGCGCCAATCCGGCAGCACATCAGCTCCCATCTTGCGATAGAAGGCGATCGCAGGGTCGTTCCAGTCCAAAACCGCCCATTCCAAACGACCGTAACCCCGCTCATGGGCCAGTTGGGCCAGGTTTCGCAGCAGGGCAGTGCCAATGCCTTGGGCACGATAGGCATCCTGCACGTAAAGATCTTCTAGGTAAAGTCCGGGTTGGGTCAAAAAGGTGGAGTAAGTCTTGAAAAAGAGCGCGAAGCCAACCAATTGGCCTTCCAAGTCGGCCACAATGGCTTCGACATAGGCAGGTGTGCCAAATAAATGGTCGGCAAGGGCTTCTGGCGTTCCGACCACTTGATGGCCCAGTTTTTCATAATGGGCCAGTTCTTGAATTAGACCAAAAATGGCTATGGTATCGGTTAATTTGGCAGGGCGAATAATGGGTCTCATGGGTTAGATCAATTTAGGGCGTAGCAAAATTAATATTTTCATAGAGATCCGAAATTTGCAGTTGCAACTCAAATGGCGTTAAGGACAGCATGATGCTGGGATCGTCGTATTCCTGGAACAACCATTGATTCACAGCGGTTTTCCTATAGTGTTCGACGTGAATCCGGTACTGATTGATCAACAGATAGCCTTGGAAACTGGGGATGGTACGATAGCTAGCAAACTTTTCGCCGTGGTCATAGTCTTGGGTTGCGTTAGACAAAACTTCGGCAATGAAGAAAGGATTGAGAACCGTATCGGTGCGTCCCGTTTGCAGCTCAAAGGGTTTAGGAAGCACCATCACATCCGGGTAGGTATAAAGATTTCGCTGGGGAACCCAAAGCCGTTGGTCTACATGGAACACTTCATAAGGTTTCTGTTTGAGCGCAAGGCTTAAGGCAATGTAGAGATTGCCGCTGATTCGGTTGTGTTCTGGTGTTCCGCCCGTCATCGGAACAATCGCTCCGTCAAGGTATTCGTGACGTTCTTCAGCATGGAGTTCAAGGGCTAGATAGTCTTCCGGGGTGTAGTAGTGGGTCTCAGGTTGAGCAATCATAATGGCAAACTCCTTTTCAGGCTGCTCACTAAGCCTCATTGGGTTCAGGATTTGTCGGAGCGGAGGGAGTGGCAGACAACCACTTTTGGGCGATCGCCGCTGTCACAATGTGGGCTAACAATCCCATGGGTCCAGCAAAGAAACAAAGCGCGAGAGAGTGGCGTGTCCAGACTCCAGTACGCTGACCTTCCCAGTAAATCCAACGCCCGACAAACAAATCCATTACCAGGTAATGCACCCAGCCCGTCGCCGCCGCATGTTCATCGGCAAAGAAATGGGCAATGACTGGCAATGTGGGATTGGCTAAAGCTTGAGCCGACTCCGGCGTAATGGCCGTGATAAAAAGACCGATGTAGAGCAACGCCAAAGCCACAAAGGGTAATAG
>JBAVRC010000002.1:0-9265 GCA_049694615.1 Thermosynechococcaceae cyanobacterium
GGGGGAATGGCTGCCGCATCGACCCCCAAATAGATCACAAAGGCACCTGACCCCACTGGGAGGCGCTTGACACGATTTTGATAACCGGTGGGAACCTGTTTCCCCAAAAGCTGCACTAAATTTTGGACCGTGACGTTGGCCACGACCTGATCGGCTGGTTCAAAGATCGATTCGCCCGTTTTCAGGTTTTGGAGGGTGATCCCCGACACGGTTCCCTTTTCAACATGGATGTGTTGGGCGCGATGGCGCAGTCGCAATTGCCCACCATCGCGGTGCAGTGCTTCGGTGAGGCGATCGCTCAACACTTGCATGCTTCCCTCCAAATGAAACAGGCCCTGGGGACTTTGAGATACGCCTAATGCCGTCGCCGCATATAACAACGCTGTTTCCTCGGCATCCACTTGGGAATACAGCTTGAGTTGCAAATCCAAAAAGGTTTTGAGGCGGCGATCGCCCGCTAGCCCGTAGGCTCGCAAGGCATCCCCGACCGTGGAAAAAATATGCGGCAAGGTGGTTAAGGTCCTGGGTCGGAGGGCTTGAACCGTTTGCCACAAATCGGGGAGGGTGCGGGGCGGAATGATGGGATCGCGAGATTGGAAGGCCCAACTGGTCTCAAATAACCGGTTCATCAATTGCCAAAAGGGTTCGCTGCCCGGAAACTGGGCTTGGCGCTCCTGTTGCCATCGGTGCGGGTCTCGCCAGACTTGAATGGGTTGGGTCTCTCCCGGCAAAAAAACAGCACAGGCGGGATCGCAGGGGGTTGCTGCTGGCAAGGGCAGGTCTAAGGCGGTAAAAATTCGGTGGTGGATGCCCCCCGGCTCTAATCCAGCCACCTGAGTCGCGCCCACATCGAAGATAAAGCCGCGTCGCTCAAAGGTGGAGGCACAGCCCCCCGGCACGCTAGCTTGATCAACCACTAAAACGTCATAGCCTTGGTGGGCCAGTAAAGCCGCCGCTGTTAAGCCGCCAATCCCGGCACCGATGACAACAATCCGAGGCGAAGAACGGGGGAAAGACACGTAAAATTTACATAACTTAATATTCTCTATCTTAGTCGGTCTCATAGAACCATAGAAAGAGATTCGATCCCAAAAGGAGAACGGTTTGGCCCCCATGGAAGCCCTCAGCGCCAAAATCCAGCACCTGTATCGTCAGGTTCAATCTTTGCTGGTCTACCGCGATCTGTTGCAGCACGAACCCAGCCAAGCGGGTCTCAACCTCTTACAGATCTTGAGTAAACGGGATGCAACGGGCGAGATCTTGGCCCAGGAAGCAGAGATTCTGAATGCCTATGGCGAATGGTTTTATGCGATCGCCCACACTGGAAACAATTGGCAGGGTTGGATCGAACAAACCCTGGCGATCGCCGACAATCCGTTTACACAGCAAGCGCAACAACAGGATGAGGTTGAGTTATCCCAGGGGATCTTGAAGGCGGCTCAGCACGATTTGGCCGTGCTGCAATCCTGGGCCTTAGAGGGACCCATCCTGGTTCGACAAGCCATCGCAGCCATTGTGACGGATGCGGTGCCGAGCGTGGAAGACCTGTCCCGCAAGCCACCCCAAACAAACTTGAATGGGTCGGAATGGGGGAATTGGAGGGATGCTTTACCGATGTTAATGGCCCATTATCGGCAGGGTGGGGTGGGGTCATTGGCCCAATATCGCGGGTTGCGATGGCGCGATGGCCATCTAGAAGGTATTGAGCACCCTGATGCTATTCAACTGGCCGATTTGGTAGGGTACAACGCACAAAAGACGGCACTCCAACATAATACGGAAACGTTGCTGGCGGGCTATGCCGCCCTGAATGTGTTGCTTTACGGCAGTCGCGGGTCCGGCAAGTCGGCTTTGATTAAGGCATTGCTGACAGCCTACGGCGATCGCGGGTTGCGGTTAATTGAGCTAAACAAAGCCGATATGATACATCTGCCCCAGGTGGTGGAACATCTGCGTCCCTCGCCCCTGAAATTTATTATCTTTATCGACGACCTCTCTTTTGAGGAAGATGAAGACCATTACAAAGCGCTCAAAGTAGTTTTGGAGGGCAATCTGACCGCACGGCCCCAGAACGTGGCGGTTTATGCCACCTCCAATCGCAGACATTTAATTCGCGAATTCTTCGGCGATCGCCCGAGACCGAGCCAAGCCGACGAGGTACAAGCCTGGGATACCGTACAGGAAAAACTGTCCCTGAGCGATCGCTTCGGGTTAACCCTCACCTTTGAACCCGCCAATCAAGACACCTATCTGGACATCGTGCGCCACCTCGCCCGACAGGTTCAGGTTAATCTGCCGGATGCCGAACTGACCCATCAAGCCCTGCAATGGGCGGTGCGTCAGAACGTTCGCTCTGGTCGCACCGCGCGTCAGTTTATTGACTATGTCAAAGGAATGCAGATTTTAAAAGGCTGAGGGTTCAGGGGGAAAGGTCCGTTTGAACTCATCCAGCAAGTCGTCCATTTCCTCTAGGGCCTGGTTTGCATCAATTCTGAACGTTCCAAGATTCGGTTGTTCCAGCAGTTGAACCAACAGATCTCGTTTTTGCTCAAGGGTTGCGAGCCAGGTTTGGGCAGATTGTCGATCCATGTTGCTGTTGTTAGTGTATAGAGAGGTTGAATATTGTCCCTCCTACTGTAACAATCTCTGCTCCAGATGATGAATTGGCAATCTAAGCTAAGCTAGCTAAAAAGACGTTCCGTTGCGTAAGGCAGATCCTGTGCTTCATCGTTCAACCTTGGTTTCGCTCTGTGTGCTTTGTACGGTTCTGGGCAGTGTGCCGCCAACCTTCAGTCAGGCGTTGATTCCGCATACAGTCGCCCCCGACGCCAAGCAACTCCAGCAAACTGGGGTAGCGCTTTTGCGAGAAGCCCTACAATTGGCTCAGTTTCAGCAATTTGAACCGGCTCTGGCACGCACAAAGTTGGCCACGCAATTGCTGCCGCAGTCGGAAGAGGCTTGGGCTTTACTGGGCGAACTGTACCTCAACACCAATCAATTGGATGCCGGCATTCAATCCCTGGAGCGATCGCAGAGTCTGAATTCTAACAATCCTGGGGTAAATTTTAGCTTGGGTTCGGCTTATTTTCGCAAGGGCAACTATGCTGCCGCCGAACGCGTGTTGCAAGCGGGGCTGAAGGCCAAACCCGGTGTTCCGGCTGCCCTCTTCGATTTGGGCAACACCTATCTGCGCATGGGGAAATTGGACGAGGCCATTCGCCAATACAAAAAGGCGATCGAGAGCGATCAAAAGTTCTGGCCCGCCATTAACAATATTGGATTGGTGCAATATGAGCAGGACAATATCAAGTCTGCGATTCAAAGTTGGAAGGCAGCCATCACGATTGACGAAAAAAGCTCCGAACCCAAACTTGCTTTGGCGGTTGCGCTGTACAAGCAGGGTGAAACAGAGCAAGGGATTACGTTAGCCAGTGCGGCGTTATCCCTGGACCGTCGATATGGGGATGTCGCGTTTTTGAAAGACAATCTGTGGGGCGATCGCCTCATTGCCGATACCAAAGTGATCTTGGCCACACCCAAAGTACGGGCGACCTTAGCCCAATTGTCCGATGTTCCTGCCCCAACGAAACCGGGATCTCCCCCTGCTCAGCCGAGTCCTTAGCCTTGTTGCCCCTCTCACTGCCTCGATGATCGATGGAGAAACAGATCATTGTGCGCCCCCTTCAACTGGAAGACATTCCAGCGGTGGCTGACCTGCTAAGCTCGGTATTTTACCCTAGCAACGGTTGGTTCAGTTGGGTTTCGCCCATTTTGAAGCTGGGCATTTACCAAGATTTAAAAACCCATTATTTTGCCAGATCCTCTCAATATGTCTGTTTGGTGGGTATTGACCCCTCTGAGTCGGGCCAGTGCGATCGCGCGATTGTCGGAAGTGTCGAAGTGTCGGTGCGATCGCTGATTGCCTGGTCCCCTTTTGAACCCTCAGTTCCCTATATCTCGAACCTTGCAGTCGCCCGTTCTTTTCGCGGTCGTGGCGTGGGCAAGCAGCTTTTGTTGGCGTGCGAACCTGTGGCGAATCGGTGGGGCTTTGGCGAGTTGTACTTGCATGTCAAGGGTGACAATCGGGCAGCCCGAAACCTTTATATCAACGTGGGATATCGGACCTATCGCTCCGAGATGCCTGCATGGGTGAGACTGCTAGGACATCCTCAGCAGTTATTGCTGCGTAAAAGATTAACGTCGTATTCGCGGGAGGGCTAACGGTTGCGTTCAGTGGTTACCGATCTCCTCAAACTCAGCACCAACAACTTCTTTCAATCCGCTGCACCACAATTGTTACATGGTGATCGCCTAATTTTTGATGTCACATTGATTTTTGTGCAACAAAGGCAACGTGAGCTTGTGGTAACTTGTAATCACCGTAACTACTCATACTCCCGACAGTAAAACCGACTTGTCTCAACTTCTCAGTAATATCTGCGGCTTTATACAATCGCAAATAATGTAACTCACTATCTCGCCTATAATATTCTCCCACTTTGCGTAAAGTGACAATGCGACGGCTTAAGACTAACTTCTCCTGATCCTCCTCCTTTTCAACAAGAACTATCCAATCTTTCCCCTCGGTAAAACTTTTAACCCTTTTGCCCTCTACCACTTGACCGGGTTCGGCAATATCAAAAACAAAAACACCCCCCGGAGTTAATGCATTGTAAATACGCTCAAAAAGTTGAATGAGTATTTGACAATTATTATCACCATCAAACAGGTAATTGAGACATTCACCGATTGAGATAACAGTATTACAAGATGGAATATCGATCTTAAATAGTGACTCAACTCGAAACTCAGCACTTGGAACTCTCATTCGAGCGATCGCAATCAGAGAATCAGAAATATCTACTCCCAAAATCTGATAATGTGCTTTCGTGAGTTCTAATGCTGATAATCCACTTCCACAGCCCAAGTCAACTATTAAACCGTCTCGAATATTATTGTGAGCCAAAATTCCGAGTATGCCAGGGGCTGACTTGAGAGCATAATCGCTATGACCAACATCATGAATGTATGCAAGGTCTCCCTTGTACCACTTTTTCATTCCCGCACTCAAAGTCCGTCTATCCCCCATTCCCCGCTGCCAAAACCTGCTCCGCAGTCAACTGCAATTCTGGAAACATCCTTGACACAATGGCCTGACTCCCTACAAATACCGTCTCCTCATATAGCCCATCGTTCCATAGCAGCACAGACACCTTAGACTCCAGCGGATCCACAATCCAATACTCAGGAATTTCCAGCGCCGCATATTCCGATCGCTTGTATCGATAATCCCGCTTCACCGAATCTGGACTCACCACCTCCACCACCAATAACGGCGACGTTTGGCACACCGCCGACTGATCCAGCAGTCTGTCGATTTGGTCCGCCGTCAAAATATAAACATCCGTAAGCCTGGATTTTCGCCATCCCGTTCTGACTCCAGCTTCGCGCAAGCAGTACCAAGGTAAGTTGAGTCGTCTAATTTCTGCATCTAACCGTTGTTCAACATATGCAGAAATAAACAAATGCTGAAACGTAGGCGGATTCCTAGGTTCTAATTGACCATTCACCAACTCATAACGAGTATCTGTCTCATCATCGTAGGCAAGATACTCTTCAAAGCTGAGCAGTTTTGTCGCGGTGAATGCCATGACTAAAACTTACCATACATCTCCTTTATTATGGATCAATTGAACGACCATATTGCGACTGCTTGAAGTCGCCACGCAGCAGAGCAGCGATCGCCCTAATGACTCATTCATGAATAACCGAACCGTTGCCCATGCTACTAAAATCATCAATTTTCACCTCACCCTCAGGAAAGCGAGCAATAATGTCTAACTCACCCCCCATCGCTTCAATTACTTTCCTTAAATGGCTAACATACATATCCGTCCGTTTCTCAAGCCGAGAAACCGCAGGTTGTTTAATCTGAAGACTGGTTGCCAACTCCGCCTGAGAGAGTTGCAGTGCTTGCTATAACTCACCAAGCGCCATTTCCGTCTTAAGTTGAACCGTCCTTTGGCTAATTTCAGCTCGACGCTCCTCAGAAAAATTCTCCGTCAACCGAGAAAACTTATGGTGTCCACTCATCGCAACTCCCTGATCTCATCCCACCAGTTGCCAAATTCGTTTGTATATTCAATTTCCCATTCCATTTCTACAATATATTACATCCATGTAATATATGCTTTACTTAACTTCTTCAATGTGATTTATAGGACATTTCCAGGTTTTCAGTGTGATCGCCCCGCTTCCAAAGTTACGGTCTGCGATCGCCCATCCAACACTCAATGCCTAGATAGTGCGATCGCTGGGGAATATGGCCAGCGTAAGCGTTTACCCACAAAAGTCTACCCATACAGCCCAGCGCTGATAGGTTTAGCATTGCCTGCTATACAGATCTAACAAATCCGTTGTACACCGACCGCATAAAGACGGTTGCGATCGCAGCGGACATGGGATGCGATGCTTCACAATCTTCCCGATATTTCGCTGGATTCAGCGAAGTGTTATGGCTGGGTTTGAAGCGTCGAGCTAACTGCTCTCGTTGGAAGTTTGCGGCATGTCTAGATGATTTTTGAGGTGAGTTGCGATCTCGTTTTAACCTACCGAAACCCGCCGCCCTGAATGGTAATAATTGCTTGCCCTTGAAGCTTAGTTGTGGTTGAGAATTGATGTGATTCAAGCATTGCAGCGCGATTTTCAAGAAAATCTATACGGTCTTTAAGTGTAATCAGTTCAGGTTTAAATTCCTTCTGTAGGGCTTGAGCCGTTTCTGAATCCTTTTGATTCGCAAATCGATGACCAATCTGGTTGAAACAAGAATTGAGGAAAATAGCCATTTCATAACGAGATATTGTGCCACCTTTCCTACCGAAGGTGCTAGGAGAATATGGAACACAGTCATAGCGTTGAGAAAGAGACTGAGCAGCTTGGAAAGACCAATGCGTTGGCTTCAATCCTGGAAATTGAGAGTAGATAACCGAGTCAACGAAAAGCTTAGTTGTTGGAGAAATTTGCTGTGATTCAAGAGTTACTGTTCGATCTTCTAAATGCTCCCTGCGGCTCCGAAGGATTTCTACTTCCTTCTTAAACGCTTTAAAGAGAATTTGAGCTGTGACCCAATCTTCCGTTGTTTCAAAACGATCCGCAATTTGATCCAGACACCAGTTCACTGTCGCCGCCATCTCATAGCGAGAGAGGACTTCGCTAGGCTGAAAATACATCCCGGAAGCATTGACGGCACAACCATACCGTTCAGCAAGTGTTTTGAGAGACTTAAATGCCCAATGATTGGAATTTATCGTTTCTAATGCATCAGTGTTTTTGGATTGACCTGCGATTGCAGTGTCATCCAAACCATAAAATCCAACGAGAGTGGACCCCACTAACGCCCCTACAAACAGTGAACGAGTCAGACAGGAGAGACTAAAAGATTGCATTATCACACTCCACACTTTCCTAGGTTTGCACATCAGGAAACAATTGTGCCAATATCAGAGACTCTAATAGAGTTTGAATCGGGCGATCACCTATAAGGTGACACTTCTCCTGGTTGGACAAGGATGTGAGGTATATTCCATATGAATGAGGTCACAATACAATTTCCCGGCTCTATGGAAAGGAGTATTGGATTTACAGTGCCAGAAAACGGCCAGTTTTATGTAGTTTCGTTTGAAGATCTTGTTTACTATCAATTAGATGATAGAAGTGTAATAGAAGTAATAGAAATTCAACAAAACTGGGATTTAAAGGAGAATGAGAGAGTTATTCTCTTAGAAGGTAATAAAATTCCCTTTATTGGTTTATGGGGTGGCTCCCCACTTCATGAACGAGAAGGTATTGGCGAGCTACGGCTAAAGGATAATGTTGTTTCATTATCTAAAGTAAATGGCGAGAAGCATAGATGGAGATTTGAAAACTTTTCCGGCGATTGGGAGCAAGTAACGTTTGACCGCTCCCTCAATGCTTTTTTGTTCGGTGCGCCTTATGACTTTGACTATAGATATGTTTACTTCCCCTAACGGAAATTATCGGGATTTAGGCGCGCTCCTTTTTGCAAGGAAACGCCTTTTTGCAATCGAACACCGTGCTTCATCCCGACTCCCGTTCCGCCATCCGATGGGTCGAGATAAGGGGTCAAGTCAATGGCCTCATCACTGGCCACTAATCCGTTATTCCCCCAGCTTGGACCGCCCCCTAGGATAGATAAGCCGAGATTGACTAAATCGCCGTTTAGATTCAAGTTTCCGCCGCCTTGTCCCACAAAGGTATTCACCCCTTGGGTCATTTTGCCGCTATCGGCCACGGTCAAGTTCTGGAAAACCGCATTCCGCGTCGTAACTGGATCTTGTCCCCGAGGAACTGTGAACACAATGCGACAGGCGGGCTTAGCTTGGGTCGTGGCACAAACGATGTTGTAGCCATTCTCCGTAGAATTGGTCAATTCCAGCAACCCATCCGGTCGATATTCTTCCAAGCGACGGCTAATTTCACCACAGCGTTTCTCTGCAACCCATCCGCCCCCCATATTTTGGGGAACGGCCCAGGGGAACGATTCGTTAGGGCGACTTTCGGGGTTGTACATGACCGTATATTGGCCGCCCCAGACCTGGCAAAAGAATCGTGGCGAAGTGCTAGAGGTTCCAAGGGTTGAACTCTTGGTGGCGGTCATGGTTCCCTGACTGCCAGTGCTAGAAGAGGGAGCACTAGGTGGTGCGGCAGTTCCAGCTTCTACGTTAGGCAAATCTGTGGCGCTTCCTGCCCAACTCAATCCCCCGTTCGCCAGGGCGATCGCCATTGTGCCTGCTAGCCCAACCCGAAGTGCCCGTCGAACCCCTAACCGTTGCGACCATTGATGTTCCCGGTAATTGCCCATTGGACTGTCCTTTTCGATAAGCACTTGATCGAGTCACGATCCGCATAGACGATTCTAAGCTGAGTGGGTTCCCCGTCGGATGCGGATGGAGTCTGGTCAACCCAGTCTGGTCTTCATCCGATTGAGGGTAAAATACCTGGAGGGCTGTAGGGACAAGACTTAAAACGAGCTGTATTTATGAGAAACCCAGCACGCATCACAAGGTTTTTGTCACAAAACTTTAATTTTCGTCAGATTTTGTCGTATACTACCCTGTGGATTATGGCGACAGAGCAAGGATTATCGGTTAATGTCAGCTGAAGTTCATCCCCGGTCAGTTCCGTATGAATTTTTAGGCCCTCCTGGGGATTTTAATTTCACCTTGCTGATCTTGGTGGTTTCAAT
>JBAVRC010000003.1:0-3356 GCA_049694615.1 Thermosynechococcaceae cyanobacterium
CGATACACCATTGTTTAGAAGAACTAATACTACTAGGAGAACAACATCATGGATTCTATTCAACGTCTGAACTATTTCACGTCTCAATTCCTCGTGGAAGAAGATTTTCTAGATGAACAAGCTTACCATCGTGAAATGCGCCATCGTCATAATCGATCGCTGCATACCCCAGGCGTAGTGGAAGGATTACTCGTGAGTCAGGCGGGCGATCGCCAGATTAAGGTGAGCCCTGGCATGGCAATCGATCAGAATGGACAGGAAATCATTTTATTGTCCGAATCAGGAGCGATTCCGCTCAGCGGCACGAATGATGTGTTTGTGACGATCCAGTATAAGGAAGAAAAGGAGATATTAGATACAACCAGTGGGCTGGAGAAAGAATACCGGCGGATACAGGAAAAATCTGAAATCGCATTTTCTACGTCTAGACCCTCAGCGGAAGGTTCTACAATTCTGCTGGCATCGGTGAAATTGAATGCGAATGGCGATATTGAGGGCGATCCGAATAATCTGGTGAGAATGGTGGCGGGTGCGGCGATCGCACCGAAGTCAGTGGGTAGCCAGAAACTTGAAGATGGAGGAGTGACACGGGAAAAGATCGCATCAAAAGCAGTCAACACTGATCAAATTGCAGATAATGCTGTGACGGCGACCCAGATCGCGGCCAAGTCTATTGGTTCAGAACAATTAGAGGATAGAGCCATTACAGGGGAAAAAATTGCGCTTCAGGGAATAATCAATGAGCATATTCAAAATGGCGCAGTTAATGAGGATAAGCTAGCACAATCTGTAAAGGATTCTATTCGTACGAGCGGAGTTATCAGAGGGATGATCATAATGTGGTCAGGTAGCATCACATCCATTCCCCAAGGTTGGGCATTATGCAATGGCGCGAATGGAACGCCTAATTTAATCAATCGCTTCATTATGGGGCTAGCGAGCGACGCTGAGGCCAAGACAGGTGGCTCACAGGATCATGCGCATAATACGACTGGACCGATTAGCGATGTACCTAAAACAACTGCTTTAGGAGGGGCTTCCTTTGAGCTGGCTGGAAAAGGTCATACTCACAACACATCAACTGCAAATCATTTACCGCCTTTCTTTAAGCTTGCTTTTATTATGAAACTCTAATCTTTACGGTACTTCTGTGTGTTCCTTTTCTAAATTTCTTCGCAAGCTTTACTTTTTCTGGAGTTCACATCCATGACACACCAATGCAAAAATCAAACTAAAACATTAAAAAATGATCGCACTGCTCAAGCTACTGCGAAAGCCAAGTCTGCATCTCCTGCTGCCCTCCATCCGATGCTCCATCTGCAACGACAGATGGGGAATCAGGCGGTGGGGCGGTTGATTCAGGCAAAGTTGACGGTTGGTGAACCGAATGATGTTTATGAGCAAGAAGCTGATCGTGTGGCAGCGGAGGTGGTGAGGCAGATTCATTCGCCGAAGCCTCCTTCTACGGGTCAGGCTGCTTCGGTTCAACGGCAGACGGTGGGGGATGAAGAGGAGAAGCTGCAAACCAAACCGTTAATTCAATGCAAGTCTGATGTGGGTGGAATGGCGGTTTCATCTGGAATCGAATCTTCGATTCAGCAGGCTCGCGGAAGTGGTCAACCCTTGGCTGAGAGTATTCGGACTCCAATGGAGCAAGCGTTTGGGGCAGATTTTAGTGGAGTGCGAGTGCATACGGATGAACGGAGTGATCGGTTGAATCGAGAGGTTGGGGCGAGGGCATTTACAACCGGACAGGATGTGTTCTTTCGGCAGGGAGAGTATAGTCCTGGTAATCGCAGTGGGCAGGAGCTGATTGCACATGAGTTAACTCATGTAGTGCAGCAGGAGAGTAGCTCACATTCAATTCAGCGAGCTATCGGCCCTGGAAGACCCAAAGGTTCTTTGGTCAAAGATATTGGAACTAATAAAACTTATGTCATCAAGAGGGTATTTGACAACGGTACTTATCTTCTTCAAGATATATTTGATAAAGAAAGTACAACTGTGAAACATTCGAACAATGTTAACTTCTCTGTAGTGAATACCCCAATTCGTGATTTTGTATGGAACTGGTTAAATGGAAACTCTAACACTAATGTACGACCCGTACTTGTAGGTACCCGTGAACACCCAATTTATATCTCAGAAGGCAATTCAGGAGGGACTTTTAGATTTACATTTACCAGTGGACCTACTTATAATTCCGCTGTATATAGACTTAGAGTAAATTTGCACTGGCCGACTCATAAACTTGGCAGTCTATGGGTAAATGACATGGAGGAAGGCTCCTTACTTCCACCGGAATTTTTATTACATAAAGTACTTATTGAAAACACGCTAATATCAGTTCTAGAAAATCTTAAAAACAGTCCAAATGAATTTCGACGTAAGGAGATGTACAACCAAACTCCAACTTATCCAACGAATTTAAACGCAGTTCCTTTAGCGGAATTGCCCTAAGGGGGGAACAAAAACTGATCGTTGTAGCTCTCTCAAGCAGGTGATCTGAGTCTAGTTCAAGAGTCTGAAGGGGCACGATTATTCAATCGTGCCTCTATTTTACTACCCTTTGCACCCATCACCGAGAACAGATATTCGGTGCAATCATTAATGGGGAAATGTAATTAAACGAATTTGGGCGAATTGTGGCAAAACATTGGCAATGGTTGGCCACCCAATATTCGTATGTGACATTGGGCGAATGGGTTGTAATGCCAAATCACTTGCATGGGATTTTGGGGGTGACCGATACACCCGTAGGGGCGGTTCGCGAACCGCCCCTACGATGCATGGTGCAACCCAACCCACATCCACAAATATCGCCACCCAATCCACGATGCATGATGCAACCCAACCCACATCCATAAATATCGCCCCCAATCCCCATTGGATGTTGCCACCCAACCCACATCCACCAATATCGCCACCCAACCCACGATGGATGGCAACTTCTCAAAAAGTGCTGGTAAAGCCGAGGACCAGGGATTGCCAAAAAAGGAAAAATCTGGTTTAAAGAAGAGATGACATCCAGTAGCGATTCAGCCCTCACAAGCCCCTCTGCTCAGCTAAATGAAGCTGAGAGCTTGCAGCGTTTAGTTCGTGAGCAGCAGGAAATCATCCAGGTGCTTCATCAAACGATTGAAAAGATGGAACACCAGATGAAGCAGCAGCAAGCGCGCATCGAACAGTTGGAAGCAGAAGTTAGGGAACTCAAAAAGCTCAAGGGAAGACCAAAACTTAAAGCGAGTCGTCTCAATGGGAAGAAAGCTAATTGCGAGGCAGGTGGAAAGCGCCCTGGTTCGGCCAAGAGAAGTAAGAAATTAAGCTTTGAGATCGATGAGGAACGAATCATCCAA
>JBAVRC010000004.1:0-3753 GCA_049694615.1 Thermosynechococcaceae cyanobacterium
CCAAGCTGGGTAGGCTGTCTGCTAACTTTTCAAACAGGTTCTGAGCCAGAGTGACTGATAGCAAAGGGGTTTAGTAATTTTGCATATCTGTGATGGTGTGGTTGCCTACCCCCGCTGCACTTCGTACCTTCTGTGTTTTTACCCAAACCTACTTATTTGAGTAGCTCTTCGATTGAATCTAAGTAGCCTTCTAGCTCTTTTAATTTCTTTGGATCATCCAAAATTTTGGATTTGGATAGTCGTTTATTTACCGAGTTAATTCTATCTTTATAGACTCTAATTGGGTTTGCATTTTGTTGAGAATTTGATGTGATAGTTGCGGCAATTTCACGAATTTGCCGCACGGATAACTGCTCTTTAATTGACTTTTGGAGTAATTGCTTCCGTTGTTTAGGATCTTTAATCCTGGCTACAATAATAGCTTTAGTGTATTCAAGATTTCCCTGCCGCAGAACATCTAATACATCACTGGGTAATTTTAATAAGGATATCTGGTTGGTTGCAAAAGATATCCATTCGATGTTTAATCCCTGTAAGGTCTTGATGATCTGTTGCGCTTTTGGATGCTTATCAAGATTATTTTCTTTTCTCCTTGCTGAATTATGCATTTCAGCAAGCAACTTGATTACTTGCTCTCTTTCAACCTCTAACTGTAAAGATAGCAATTCAAGTACAGCCTCAAGTTCTTCTAATGGATTTAGATCTTCATGATGAACATTTTCAATTAGTTGAAGTAGTAGACGTTTTTGTGGATCCGGGTGTGGCAGTATAACTACTGGAAGTTCTGTCAGCCCAGCAATTCCACTGGCTTGATAGCGCCTTTCTCCAAAAATCAAACCATAATATCCAGGCTTATCGGGTAGTTGATAGACTCCCAAGTTTTCTAGAACCCCTTCAGACTTGATCGTCTCAGCAAGTGCATCAAGCTTTATTGGATCAAAATATTTTCTGACTTGATTGGAATCAAGAACTATTCGATCACGGGGAATCACAGAATCTCTATTAAGAGGTAGATCGTCAGGTGATTCACTAACTAAATGTTTAAAGTTCAGCTTTCCCATCCAAAATTTCCTTTCCTAACGCTACGTAATCTGACCAGCCGATTCCACCCTTCCTATCACCAACGTTATTAACTAACTTTCCTAACAATGCAGCTTTCTGATAAGCCTTAAACTCTCTAATCCTTGCTTCAAAGACTGGTAAGCCAACTTCTTCAAGCATTTCTTGTGCTAAATCTCCTTCCTTTTGAGGAGGTGGTGGAACTCTAGTGATCAGCACCTTGTAATGAGAACTTCGTAAAGATTGCAAAAGTTTTGCAGTTTGTAAAACGGGCCTGAGAGCAAGAGCATCTGGAGTTGTCGGAAGGATCAATAAGTCGCAACCATCCACAAGTTCTTGCATAATTTCATTGTCTGGCCGTGCTTGTGTATCAATCACTATATGCTGGTATCGTTTTATCTCCTTAATCGCCTGATGTTCGCTGATGACTTTGAATGGCATTCCTTCCGAGCATTTTGCCCACATAAGAGCTGAACGATTTGGGTCACAGTCTACAAGTGCGGTTGCCCCAAGTCTCTGAAGGTATGCTGCTAAGTGTATAGCTGTGGTAGTTTTGCCCACACCGCCTTTGAATGAAGCTGTTGTAATAATCATGTTGGTTCAGGACTTCCGTAGTAACGTTACTACAATTTGACAGGATTTTAACTGTAGTAACGTTACTACGGGTTAGCTCTGTCTGAGTGTACTCGAAATTTGTTGATTCTCTACATTAATCTTTCTCGATTGCCCGTATTCAGAAAATCTTACAAATTCGCCTCTTGCAAATGCGTTGTATTTTCAATGTCGCAATTGCCGAAGCCATTCAAAATAGGGAATCTTGGGGTTTTGCCGACCTACTCTGGGTTGTCTTCAGTTTCACTCCCATGAGTTCATGGCCAGTCATTTGGTATCGAAAATCGTATGATCGCCCAAGCTAAGGTCAGAGGATTGTGGATGTGAACCGGAGCATGTGTCATATTTGCCGTAGATACTGCAATGCGATCGCCTAGCTTAATCGGAGTAGATTGAGGCAAAGTTAGGAAATCCGGGTTACTTTGGAGAATTGTTAAGCTAGAAATAAAGTTTCTGTAGAGAAAAATAGGTCTGAGTCAAACTAATGTTAAGAACTCTAGCGCTCATCCAGTCATGCCAAATCCTGTCACCCTTGGCCAATGCGAAAGCTTCGCACATGGAGTACGCATCCCTAGCGTTTCAAGAATTCATCAAGTCAGGTTCTGGCGAGTTGGCAAAGAAGTTTACAGCCGAGGCCATTGTTAGGATGGGTCAACTACGCGACTTGATTTGGAACAGACTACCCGGTAAGCATCCAGTTGCAGAGGATGCTTTAGCTCAAGCCAAGGCAGGCGCACAAAAGGGCATCGATACGATCGCGACGCTATTGGGTGTGGAGATGCTGGATAAAGCGATCGCGGGGCAGGTGCAGGCGATCGCCTCAATTCCTTTATGTTCAGAAATGATTGCGTTAAAAGATCAACCTGTAGGGTAAACATTAACCAATTCAGTCATTTTCATGAATGATAAAGCAGAAAGTTAGTTGTTATACGAAAGAATAGCCTGAAACAACCTGACTTTTTCATGATTGCGAATTTTGTAATTTTACACGATGATGAGATTTATCTTATCTATACTCATATCGACTTGTATATTTTCGAGTTGCCAACTGGCTAATCATAATCGCTATGGACATCGCTACTCTAACCGCTTTTATTAGTCCCTTTCTGCCCTTCCTGCTCAAGCTAGGCGGAAAGGCTGCGGAGAAAGCGACAGAAACCGCTGCGGGGAAATTTGGAGAGGCATCTTGGAGTAAGGCTCAGGCGGTTTGGCAAAAGCTAAGACCAAAAGTTGAAGCGAAGGAAGCTGCGAAAGAAGCCGCCATAGATGTAGCGAATGCGCCTGAGGATGAGGATTTGCAGGTTGCCCTGAAGGTGCAGCTCAAGAAATTGTTAGCGCAGGATGAAGCGTTGGCGAATGCGATCGCCCAAATCCTCCAAGAAGCTGGTTCTGAGGGAACCCCTGGAATCCAAATTGTGCAAACCGTGACGGGTGATCGAAATCAGGTGATTGGTCAAGTGACTGGGGGACAGGTTTTTGGCAATGTTACGGGTGATGTGACGATGTAGTATGGATAACTCGTCTCCTTCTCCTTCAGATGATGATTTAGACCCAAAACCTGAGATTCAGCAGGATGTGACGGGTGATCGCAACCAAAGTATTGGACAAGCGATCAATAGTTGTATTGTCCAAAATCTAACGATTCATCAACATGTTCCTGAAGCATTAGCACCTTCGCCAGTGAATACGGCCCAAAATCTTACCCAACAGGAATACCGTCAACGCAAGGTTTTGCTCAATAAGGTTAAGGAATTTTGGGTGAAGGGTGTTCTAGAAACCTCTCTCCATAACAGGGTATTGATTGAACTGGGACTGCAAGAACGGCTTGATTTGATCCAAAAACCTTTTAACGATGTCAATGAGTTTTCGGAGTCTACTGGACAGACTTTGCCGCAGGGACAAAATGCCACAAATGTTTTTGATCGAATGGAGGTAGGACGCACTCTCTTGATCCTAGGCGAACCTGGTTCTGGTAAGACGATTACTCTACTAAAGTTGGCAGATAATCTGATTACCCGTACTGAGCAAGACTTACAACTACCAATACCCGTAGTATTTAACTTATCTTCTTGGGCAAGGAAA
>JBAVRC010000005.1:0-3494 GCA_049694615.1 Thermosynechococcaceae cyanobacterium
GAGTTTAATATCATGTTGAATTGAGCGCCAGGAGGGGAGCCGATGCGGTAAATTTTGATTAACGAAAGACTCACTAAATGGAGAATAAAAGAACAAATACATTCCTCCCGCTACCAGAAAATACCGTACTAAAATAATTCCCATAAACGCAATGCCATAAAATTCAAATGAGTGGTCTATCAATTTAATCTCCTTGATGTCAGCATCATTTATGCGACAATGCTTTCTTCAATCCAGACAGAAACAGAGCCACCGTTGCATCTAAATTCGCCCCATCCATTCTCATTTGTCAACACAGGCTCTTTGATATGCTCTGTAAGGTCAACAAATTTTACATTGGGCTTGCCGACTTCCATCGACTTAAATCCCTCGTCCCCATTGCTGAGTAGAACTGCGATCGCATTAGGATGATCCGCATTACCTAAACGGGTCCAGCCAATTGTGTTGCAGTGATCTAAATAGTCGTACTGGGGGCCATAACCATAATTTTGACGAACGAATAAGAACTTATCGAGTAGCCACCGATGAGGTGGCATCACAATTCTGTACTGCTCCCCATCCGACCCTGCATCTTTGTATTCGGTGCCGTAATAGTCGGGGTAAAACACGCAAGGATAACCCGCTTCCCGCAGCAGAATAAGGGCATAGGCTAGGGGGATAAACCACGGTTCAACGACTGATTCGAGACCCTGTAGTGCTTGGGAATCGTGATTGGCAACAAAGGCAACGGCATGGGTTGGCTGCTGTTGAACCAGAGTTCCATCAAAGATGGTACGCAGGTCGTAATTTTTACCTTGTTGACTGGCTTCATAAAAGTTGTAGTGCAGCGGTACGTCAAAGAGCGATATTTTTCCTTGAGTATTTTCGATGTAACGATTCAGGGCTGCGATGTCATTTTCCCAGTATTCGCCGACTGCAAACAGTTCCCGCCCTGCAAATTTCTGCATTGCATCTAGCCATTGTGGGAAAAACCAAGCAGCAATATGCTTAACTGCATCCAATCGGAAGCCATCCACCCCCGTGGTTTCTAAGTACCATTTCCCCCAGTGTTCTAGTTCTCCGCGCACCCATTCATTGTTAAAGTCAAGATCGCAACCCATCAGGTAGTCGAAGTTGCCGTTTTGAGGAGAAACATAGTCATCAAATTTTTTCCCTTCATAGACATAAATCGTAGAATGATCGTCTGGGTTGTTGGCGTCGTAGTCGATCGCATCGAAGTTATCCCAATGCCACTCAAAGGTCGAGTACTTGCCTTTGCGCCCTGGAAAGTAGAAATGAGAGTAGCTCTTAATCTCATACATCTCACCCTTGGGTTCTAGGCGATTGTCCCGTGGGTAGGGGGTTGCTTTTGCCGTTTCGGCGGCATCGGCTCCCATCATATGGTTAAAGACGATATCGGCGTAAACATTAATATTGACTTCGTGGAGGACAGCGATCGCATCCAAATACTGAGCCTTGGTGCCGTATTTCGTTCGCACGGTGCCTTTTTGATCGAATTCGCCTAAGTCGAATAAGTCATAAACGCCATATCCCACATCATTTGTGCCACCACCTTTGTAGGCTGGGGGAAGCCATAGGGCATTGAACCCAACCTCGGCCAGATGTTTTGCATCTTTCCTAACCTTGTTCCACAGTGTTCCATTATCTGGCAAATACCAGTGGAAGTACTGCATCATGACACCATTAGAATAAGCCATAGGTCTCTCTTACCCTGACTACATAAACGGTACAAACAATTTCAATGGAGACAGCGATTCAATAAGATACCCAGCAAGAGGTAGATTTACGTAGCTCGACGCATTAATCCCCACAAGAAGATCGCAAGCATTGCACCCAGAACCGCAACAAAGATCCCAGGAATGCTGAGGGAAGTTGCTGCGACCTGCAAAGACCCACCCGTGATCAAGGCATGGAGGCTACCGCCCAAAAAGGCACCGACAATACCCAGAACGATCGTGGAGAGGATTCCTCCTCCTTGTCCACCGGGATAAATTGCTTTGGCGATCGCACCTGCGAGTAACCCTAAAATGACCCAAGCGATAATGCCCATAATGATTTCCTCGATGTGCTGCTTAATTTCCTATCAGTAGGATATCGACATCTACAAATCGATTGGTCTATCTGATGGGAGAATTAAATGAAATCAAAAGGAGTATTTTGGACGAGTCATGATCAATGTTGAGGCAGGTGGATTGTAAACGTACTGCCTACACCCAGCTCCGAATGAAGCGAAATAGAACCTTGGTGCAATTCTAAAATGCGTCGAGACAGATATAAACCTAGCCCAGTATTAGAGCGTTTATGATTGCCGGAACGAAACCGTTCAAACAGAGAACCTTGTAGCTCTTGAGCAATACCAGAGCCTGTATCTTGCACGGTAACCACAATGGTTTTGGGATGTTCATTTGAATTCGATAATCCAACTTGAATTTGACCCACATCGGTAAATTTAATGCTGTTGCCAATCAGGTTAATAAAGACTCGTCTTAACTCAAGAAAATCTCCTAAAACTTTGTAATAGCCTTGGTCTTGAACCTTTAGATTCAGATCGATATTTTTTATGATCGCAAGGGGTAATAGTTCTTGCACCACCTCTTCAAGAACATCTTGGACATCGCAGGGGTCAAAGTGGAGGTATTTCTCTTCAGTTTCGTGGCTATAAACTTCAACGATATTATTCACCATTTGCAGGAGGTTATGGTTACTGCGGATGATGACGGGTATGCGCTGAGCTACCCCTGGCGGAAGTTCGCCAAATACGCTGTCTTGGAAAAACTGGAGCATTCGATTAGCGGCAAACAGAGGCGTTTGTAGGTCGTGGGTGAGACGAGAGATAAAGTCTTCGCGTTGTTTTAGAAGTTCCTCGCGGTGCTGATTGGTGATCGCAGCAGCCGTTTCAGCTTTATGAACCCGCAAGGCATTTTGCAGGACTTGGGCGAGTCTACCCGGAGAGACTTTAGATTTAGCCAAATAGTCTGAGGCTCCTTCTTTGAGCAGTTCTACCGCAATCTGATCATCGCTTTGACCCGTTAAGACAATCAGCGGGATTTGGATATTGCGATCGCGGATTTGCGTCACCAGCTCTAAGCCATTACAGTCGGGGAGTCGGTAGTCTAGCAAGGCACAGTCGAAGGTTTCTGTGTTGAGTAAAGACAGCGCATCGGCACAATTCTCTGCTTCCGTAATCTGCACCGGAAAGCTAGCAAATTTCAAGGCGCGCTGAACCGCCATGCGATCAACCTCATCATCATCCACTAGCAAAATTTTGATGATTTCGACTTCAGCCATAACGATATGCCCATAACTTTATATAAATTACGGCAGTTCACAGAGCGTCCAATAGTTGTTTAAGGTAGCAACAACTTTCACAAACTCAGAAAATATAGCAGGCTTAAGAATATAGCCTGCTATATTTAAATTATAGGCTTCGATCCGATCCTGCTCTTGATCGGAGGTGGTCAAAACAATGACAGAGATCCGCCTAAGATTTACAT
>JBAVRC010000006.1:0-4324 GCA_049694615.1 Thermosynechococcaceae cyanobacterium
GAATCCGACACGACATCTGACACGCAAAATATAGTCAGAGATTCGGCCACCGTCTTTACGCAAATGATGAACAATCCAAAGACCCGGATTCCGGCTGGTCAATTGCGCCGAAGTCATGCGATCGCCATTATTCCGAGCGTGATTCAGGCCGGATTTTTCTTCGGGGGACGTCGAGGTACAGGTGTAATGATGACTCATAATGCTGATGGAACTTGGAGTAACCCCGTATTTGTGAACGTAACAGGCGGTAGTTTTGGGCTTCAGATCGGGGCTAAGAGTAGTGACATCGTTTTAGTTTTCCCTGGTCGGGAACCCCTTGACAAGGTTATTAGCGGTGGGTCGCTTCAGTTAGGGGGTAACGTCACCGGAACAGCCGGGTCATCAGAAGGGCGGGCGATCGCAACCCTCGATGATAGAACGGGTGGCGATAAGATTTATGCTTATTCTCGGAGCGAGGGGCTATTTGGTAGTGCATCCTTTGAGGGGGCAGAACTCGGTCTTAATGATTCCAAAGACAAAGAATTTTATGGTCGCGAAATCTCGCCACGTCAAATCCTAGCAACTCCAAGGAGTGCTGCCCCTGTTGTTGTAGATTCTTTAAAACAGGTGTTATCTAGAGCTGAGGCAGGCAGATAAACTTAATTCAATAGCAAAGTGTGACATTGAGGACGCAAAAATTTAGTCTTCAAATGGCTAGGTGAGTGCTACGAAAAGATAGATAATTTTCCACACTCGCCTTTCTGTCGCATCTGCATCCAAAATACGTCTATCTAAAGTATGAACCTTGGTAATATCTGACTTGGAAAGATTTATCTCTTTGGGTACGTTACCAAGCATTTGAGTTCCAAGTAGTCTGAGTATAGCGGTTTACTGATGGATGAGGTACATCAGATCATTGCTAGATAAGGCTTTCAGGTGAATCTTGTATCCCACTCATGCAGGAACCGCTATAAACCACGGGAATAATTAATATGAAGCGTTTTTGGCAAGGTTTTACGCGTTGGGGCATTTTTAGCGCCACGGGCATCATCATTGCAAAAACGCTTTACGACCGCTGGTCTGAGTTACAAGCGTTACAGCTACGACCTCAGTATGCTGTTTCCCTGGGCTTTGCGATCGCCATCGCAATTATGGCCCAACTCTGGGCAGCCATTCTATGGGGCAAGATTTTGGAACTTCTCCACAATCCTGTGCCAAAACGTTGGGCAATCGTTACTTTCCTAAAAAATGCTCCGGCGAAATATGCTCCAGGGAATATCTGGCATTTATATGGTCGAGTTGTAGCTGCCCAAAATCGGGGCATTAAGCTAGAATCAGCAACCCTCAGCGTCTTGCTGGAACCTTTGTTTATTATTGCTGGTGGATTAGGACTGGCACTCTGGCAGCGGACCACTTCAGCGACTCTCATCCTGGCACTCGTGGGGATTCTGATTGTGGTACACCCCAATGTATTTAATCGATTATGGCAGGGATGGAGAACGCTGCGCGGCAAAGAAACATCTGGAGCAACTTTAACTGAATACCCCTTCTCGATTTTGATGGGGACCCTCATATTTATGGGATTACGCAGTATTACGTTTCTTTTTGTGGTGTTAGCCTTTACGCCCATAAGCTGGGACATTTACAGACCTTTGATGAGTGGGTTCGGTTTCGCCTGGTTATTGAGCTTGGTGATTCCTCTCCCTGGAGGCGTGGGTGTTTTTGAAGCTTCTGCACTTCGGGTCCTAGATCCTTATTTATCTCCAGCAATATTGTTAGGAGGGGTTTGTGTGTATAGACTACTAACGCTCTGTGTAGAGTTGACGAATGCGCTCATCGCTTATCTTATCCGCGAAGATCCCTTGGTCTTGTCGTAGCAGCATGGGTGGCATCTTAAAAGAAATTGTAGATAGTGCATTAATTCCAGGGAAAAATGATTCATGTTTTTGCCCCTATTGCTTTTACCAGCAGCAAAGTCTGATCGAGCTATACTTAAAATACTGAGCGTTGTAAAGGTTTCAAAGATGCCAGAGGCAGAGAATGGTGAGTTGAAGACCGCTTTAGAACAGCAGGTTGATCAACTGACTTTACAACTGGAAACCGCAAAATCTCGGACTGAATCATTATTGCTGGGCGAACAGCGGGTAGAAGCTGCGATCGCCCATACTGAACGCCTCACCCTAGCGCTAGATGCAGCCACAATGGGCTGGTGGGATTTAGATCTAACCACAGGCAAAACGATTTGGAATACTTATCATGAGATTATCTTTGGCTACGAACCTGGAACGCCAGAACGAGACTACTTTGACTGGGAACAACGGGTGCATCCTGATGATCTGGAGCGGATGCACCAAGCGACTCATCAAGCGAGAGAGCGCCATGAAGACCTTTCGATGGAGTACCGAATTATTTGGCCCGATGGCAGTCTGCACTGGATTGATGCCTTTGCGCGCTTTTACTACAACGAAGCAGGTGCTCCAGTCCGCATGTTAGGCGTACTGACGGATATTACAGAACGCAAGCAAGCAGACCTAGCGCTGCATGAAAGTGAAGAACGGTTTCGTGTGACCTTTGAGCAGGCTGCGGTTGGGGTTGCCCATGTTGACCTCGATGGGCATTGGCACAGGGTCAATCAAACCCTGTGCGACATTCTGGGCTACACTCGCGAAGAGTTGGTGAGTAAAACGTTTCAAGATATTACTTGTCCAGAAGATCTAGAATCTGATTTAGATCATGTGCGACAGCTTTTAGCTGGGGAGATTGAACATTATTCTCTAGAGAAGCGCTACATCCGTAAAGATGGACGAATTATTTGGACGAACTTAACGGTTTCGCTGAAGCGGCAAATGGAGTATAAAACCAATGATCCGAATAAAATGAAGGCGATATTTCCCATCTTAGGGATTGGGAAACCTCAGTATTTTATTGCTATTATTAAAGATATCAGCGATCGCAAACTGGCAGATCAACAAGTCCGGGAATCTGAGGAGCGGTTGAGATTGGGGGTTCGGGTTGCAGGTGTGGCGCTTGCTAAGTTCGATTACGCCACGAATCTGGTCGTACTTTCGCCGGAAGCTGCTGCTCTATATGGATTTCCTGCCGATGAATTAGTGGTTTCACGGGAGCAGATCCACGCCACATTTCACCCGGAGGAACGCACCGAACTCTTGGGGATAATTGAGCAGGCTCTGGATCCAAAGGGTACGGGTTGGTTTGCCAAAGATCATCGGGTCGTGTGGAAAAATGGCGAAATCCGATGGTTAAGTGTGCGCAAACAAGTTTTCTTTGATCGTTCTGGGGAAGTGACCCGTCCGAGCTACGCGATTCTGGCCGCGATCGACATTACGGATCGCAAACGGACAGAAGCTGCGCTGGAAGAGCGCAATCAAGAACTGGATCGCTTTGTTTATATTGTGTCTCACGATCTCAAAGCGCCCCTGCGCGGCATTGCCAATCTGGCAGAATGGATTGAAGAAGACCTGGCAAGGCAGCTTCCCACCGAAAATCAGCAGTTGCTAGCGCTGATGAGATCGCAAGTCAACCGCATGGATGCGATGATTAACGGGCTGCTGGAATACTCTAAGGCTGGACGGGTAGAACTGGCCCCAGAAATTATCGATATTCCGGCCCTACTGGCCGAAATTTTGGACTTCACCGAGGTGCCACCGGGCTTCAAAATCAACATTGATGCCCAAGTCTCGTCTTTGCGAACACGGCGGATTTTACTTCACCAGGTTTTACTAAACCTGATTAGTAATGCCATCAAGCATCACGACCGCCCAGACGGTAACCTTGAGATTGGCGTGCGCGACCTGGGCGCTCGGTATGAATTTTGGGTTCAGGATGATGGCCCTGGAATACCGCCAGAGCACCATGAACGGATCTTTGAGATTTTTCAAACCCTCAAATCCGCCAACGAAAGTACTGGAATTGGCCTCTCCATTGTCAAAAAAATTGTTGAAGCCGAGGGCGGTACCCTTCAGCTAACCTCTGAAGTGGATGTTGGCTCTAAGTTTAGTTTCACCTGGCTCAAGGAAGCCTCTTCAGAGATTGTTTGATACTATGCCTGTCTGGCCGCCACGGATCATCCAAAAACTTTGGGCCTCCTGGTTCAAGATCCCCATTAGCCATCGGGGAATCTTGGTTATTGCGCTGCCAACCCTCTGTACCTTAGTCACCTTAGGATTATGGGTGTGGTCGAGACACAGCACACAAACCACTATCCAGCAAATAATGGCGATCACGAGTCTACTATCGTTTTTGGGGGCAGTCTATTTATTTCGACAGTTAGAACAGGAACTAAGGAATCGCGAGCGGCAACTCTTTCACAGCAAAACTATCATTC
>JBAVRC010000007.1:0-5724 GCA_049694615.1 Thermosynechococcaceae cyanobacterium
GTATAATCGGTTCCGCCAAATTGCCATTGAGGCCAATCTGCAAGGGGCGTCCCTCGGCAATGCCCTCACCGCAATTCACCAATTGCCCGTCTTTCAGAACCTGCCGCCTGCGGTTCAAGAAGAACGCTTCGGCAATGCCAAAATCATGAACGAACTATTCACCAATGTGGGCACAGCGTTGGGGGCGGCTGTGTTGCTCATCTATGCCGTGCTGGTGCTGTTATTCGGTGATCTACTGCACCCCCTGACCATCATGGTGGCGCTACCCTTTTCCTTAGGCGGTGCCTTTCTGGGCTTGCTCCTCACCCAAAAAGAACTGGGCCTCTTTGCTCTGATTGGTATTGTGCTGTTGATGGGGCTGGTCACCAAAAACTCGATTTTGCTAGTGGACTATGCCCTTTTAAACCAACGCGAAGGGAAGCTCTTGTATCCTGCCATTCTGGAAGCCGGGGTTGCCCGCTTGCGTCCCATTCTCATGACCACGATCGCCATGATCACCGGGATGTTGCCGATCGCCCTAGGGATTGGGGCAGGGGCCGAACAACGCAGTCCCATGGCGATCGCCGTGATTGGCGGGTTGATCACGTCAACCGTTCTGACGCTGATTGTGGTTCCGGTAATTTTTACTTATATTGACTGGTTGCAACATTTAGTATTTGGTCGTTTACTCAAGGGTGCAGCCAATCGTCGTGCCCAAGATCCGCTTCTAGAAGGTTTGGATAAGCGCAAAGGCTAAATGAAGGCCCGTCCATAGATCGCGCTTATCCCTTATTGATCCCGCTCTAAACGAACCTCCACTTCGCGCTCCACATACTCCCACTCTTTACTGGCCCGCAACCGCAACAGCAATTCATCAAACGCTTGGGTGTGCTCCGGTGCAAATTCAAACCAGGTCAGAAAATCAAAGGGTTCTCCCAGATCGCGACAGTGCAGCAATCGCCGTGCTACCCCTGGCAGGTATTCTAAACCAACAGATGTGTGATGGGATTCTTCCTCAAAAATGGCTCGTCTTTCATCTTGTGCCATTTCCCACCATTCGGGAGACTTTTTAATCGGAATGAGTACAGCGGAAACAGCTTCTGCTCGATTGAGTACCGGCTGTATAGCCCTCAGAGCAGCCAGTTCATGACCCATAGAATAGCGAATATTGCTGGCAAAGCTTTGGAGCATCCATGTGCTATCTAATGGCAATTCCGTAACCGCATCATTCACCACATTTAATCTCTTAACCAGATCCAAGCTAGGCCCCAAAATACTCCGTACCTCTACCACGTGCCATGGGCCTTTTGTCCCGCCAATAAACGAATATCTGTTGTTCATACGGTTCAACCCAGGAGCCTTTAAAGTGTCCCGCTTTCTCCCCTTCAATAACCAGAGGGAGAAGAGACTAGAATGATTGTAGCCACGTCAAAGTGCCCTAGGATGAATTTTAGCTGAGAAACTTGGTCTAATACAATGCGTTGTGAACAAAGAATTCTAGATCATCTCAAAAAGATCCTTGTAACATGAAATTAGTTGTCAATCAACTCAAAGTTTTTTTATCAGTCTACTATGCCTTAATGATTGAGTTTAGAGCCGAGCTAGTGCTATGGGTTTTGGCCAACTCGTTACCTATTATCATGATGGGTGTTTGGATTCAAGCTGCTCAAGGTGGACGTTTTGCCCTGTCTGCGGTGGAGGTGGCTCGTTACTTTATTTGTGTTTTCTTAGTCCGACAACTCACCATTGTTTGGGTCATCTGGGAATTTGAGAAGGAAGTGGTGGAAGGCCGATTGTCGCCAAAGCTACTGCAACCCATCGATCCGGTGTGGCACCATGTTGCCGGACATCTATCGGAACGACTCGCTCGTTTACCTTTTACGGTATTGCTCATTGCCTTATTTTTTGTGCTGTACCCCCAAGCCTTTTGGTTGCCGAGTGCTGGGCATATTATTTTGGCCACTTTATCCATTGCCATGGCCTTTGCCCTAAGATTTTTGATTCAGTATACCTTTGCCATGTTTGCATTTTGGACTGAACGTGCCACTGCCATTGAACAATTTTGGTTTTTGCTGTATACATTTCTATCCGGTATGATTGCACCTTTGAGTGTCTTCCCTCCAGGGGTTAAAGATGCATTGTTGTGGACGCCATTCCCCTATCTCATTTATTTTCCGGCCAGTTTGTTGGTGGGTTTGCCCGTTCATTTGGGTCAAGGGTTGGGGGTTATGGCCGCTTGGGGCGGCCTCTTCTGGGCCATGAATCGGTGGCTGTGGCGGCGTGGGCTCAAACATTATTCCGGCATGGGTGCTTGAAGCTGAACTTAAATCTTACTAAAGAAGTGTAATCGAGCCATAAACAAACGCTATGTTGTACCAAGGGGTATTTACTTGAGGCGTAGCCAGAAAACATATTTAGAGAGGGTTTTCAAACATGAAATGGTTAACGAATACAATGCTAGCCACGGTCGTCCTTCTGGGCACCTCTGGGTCTGTTTTAGCCGATACAATGACGACGGTACCGGGTGGGCAAAAAATTCTTGGGCAGGTTGAGTCCGTTAACGAATCGATCGTCATGGTCAAAACGGCTTCGGGAGAAACCCAAGCCTATCGCGTTGACCCAGGACTGATTTCGGCGCTCAAATTGGGATCTGGGTCCAACGTGGTCATTGACGGTTCTCGGTTGATGACGGGCAAAGTCGTGCGCTTAGATTCCTACACAACCGAAATTGCCCTTGATCAAGGCGGCGAACAAAAATCCTATATCCTCACCCGCGAATCGCGACGCTATCTGAACATCTGCGATCGCGTGGTCATTACGCCAGATTTACGGATCGTGCGGATGGATTTGTATACCTTGACGGCTGCCGATTTGATGCTACAACCCGTGATGATCGCGAGTGCTCCTGTGGTCGAAACAACCAGCACACGACGGGTGATTGAACCACCCGTTAACACGGGTGGCGGTGAAATGCCTGCCCCGGTCGTTTCTCCCCCAGTTGGCGGGCTGTGGTAGAGGCTAGGTATAGGAGTCCATCCGGTCATTGGGTGGACTCCTATCAGCCTATTGTTTGACTTAAGTTTGAACTTTGCGGTGTCTGATTGAGCTTGTAAAGCTTGACCAACAAGCCTTACAAGCTGCTCAATGCGGGTGAATGGACCACAAAACCCAACTGGGGGCTTGAGGTTTTGATAAAAGATTGATTAAAGTTACAGATATACTGCTGTCAGGTGTGCTAGAACATTGGGCATTGGCGGGGTACTTGTGCAGCTTATAGCCCATATCGGTGTGAATTTATAGGTTGTTCTATGCCTGAAAAACTATTGTACTCCTCCCCTGATGGTGTAACCCGTTCGCCCAAGCGGCAGGTCAGTCGCCGGGAGCATTCTTTTCAAATTGCGCAGAGCCTTTTAGTTAGCTTCCAATATGCGGGGGCGGGACTCAAGTACGCCTTTTCGACGCAGCGCAATTTTCGAGTGCATACGGCTATTGGTAGTGTGGCACTCAGCTTGGGCCTTTTTCTGCATGTGCCTCCAGTTCACTTGGCTCTGATTGGTGTCACGATCGGCTTAGTCTTGACGTTGGAATTGCTCAATACCGCGATTGAGGCCGTGGTCGATCTGGTTGTCGATACCCAATACCACGAATTAGCGAAGATTGCCAAAGACTGTGCCGCTGGTGCTGTCCTGATTTCGGCGATCGCAGCGTTAGGGGTAGCGGCCTTGCTGTTGCTGCCGCCCCTGTGGACCTTTTTGGTTTGGGGTGTTCCCTCCTTTCGTTGAATAACGGCGGGTCAGCGGTTCCAGGACGATAGGATGGGTATTGAAGAGATATCCCAGGAGCGCTCATTGTGATCATTGTTATCGATAACTATGACAGCTTCACCTACAACCTGGTTCAGTACCTGGGTGAACTCGGCAATTTGTTTCCAGTTGCTACTGATCTGCGGGTTTATCGGAACGACCAAATTTCAATAGAAGATCTGCGACAACTGCACCCCGACGCCATTGTGATTTCTCCGGGACCAGGGCGTCCCGAAGATGCAGGGATCTCCATGGACCTAATTCGAGCGTTAGGGCCAACGGTTCCCATTTTAGGGGTGTGTTTGGGGCATCAGAGCATTGGTCAGGTTTATGGGGGCAATATTGTGTCGGCCCCAGAACTGATGCATGGTAAAACCTCACCGATTTTGCATACCCATGTCGGTGTTTTTGCCGATCTTGAGAATCCTTTTACCGCCACGCGCTACCACAGCCTGATCATCGAACGCGCAACCTGTCCCGACTGTTTAGAAATTACTGCCTGGACAGAGGATGGGATCATCATGGGGGTTCGGCATCGCCGTTTTCCTTGGATGCAAGGGGTTCAGTTCCACCCGGAAAGCATTTTGACCGAGTGTGGCAAGCAACTGTTACAAAATTTTCTCCAGCCGTTGACACCCGTGCTGACCCATTAGGGGTTGGGTTTGCCCTCAATCCATCCAACCCACATCCACGGTTTTCGGTTTTGGCTTAGTGTTACTCTCACTGGGGTTTGGATGCTGCACCGAATGATAGGGCAACGGACGCAAGGCCAATGGCGTTTTGCGTTGGGCTTGGGGTGCAGGCTTTTTCAATTCATCCAGGGTGTGGCTCATTTGCGTATTCACTTCAGACAGTTGCAGAATCACGTCTTTGGCTTCCGCTAATTCGGCCTTGAGTTGATCGGCCTGAGCCGCTTGGGTTTCTAAGGTGTCAATCTGCTTCTGTTGCCGTTTGACCTCGGCTTGGAGGGTTTTAAGTTGCGCTTGTAGCGCTGTTTCTCGTTCTGCGGCCTGGGCTAGGGCCTCTTGGAGATCCTGCAAGGGTTGAGTGCGATCAGCTGAATCTGTTCCTTCATCGCCATCTACGGCTTTGGCGGTGCGACTGCTGGTCCGCTTGGCTGTACTGGCCGATGTATCGGCAGACCCACGGGTTTCTGCATCTTTGGTCACTTCTTGTCTTAAAACATCCGACAGTTTGCGGCGCGTCATGACATGTTCCTCCAATCTTGTTCGATTTCCTGAACCACCTGGCGAAAGTCAGACTCAGCCTGATGGGCGTTTTTACCATGCCACTGTGAAATGGCCTTGCCTTCTAGAGCAGCTCGTTCATGGGCCTTATAGGACCGAATAAAGGTGTTGCAAACGGGAATTCCCAGTTCCTGAAGTGTTTTTTGCGCATCGGTGGCATCTTTAACACTTCGGGGATCAACCTTGGTCAATAAAACTCGATGGGCAATGCCAAAGGGGAGGACGGTTCGTTTGACCGTTTGCACTAAGGCCGCTAAATCCATGGGAGCCGGGGGGGTGGGCAGTAGGAGATAGTCTGCGGCTGGAATGACGGCAGCTAAGGCTTCAGATCCCAATGCAGGGGGGGTATCAACCACAATAATGCGATAGGCTTGGGCCTGTTTTAAGTTTTTGAGGAGGGCCGGGTTGGTTTCTTGCGCCACATCAAAGCCCATTTGATGTCCGCCCTGTTCTATCCACCAAGAGGCTGAACCTTGGGGATCGGCATCGACCAGCAGGACGGTTTGGTCTGCGGCCAGGGTAGCGGCCAGGTTAACGGCGGTTGTGGTTTTGCCAACACCACCTTTTCCGTTGAGAATGGCTAAAACTAAAGTTGATTGGGCCGTAGATGTCACCAATGCGCCTCTATAGCAAGTCAGAATCTAATTATCCCATTTCATTAAACACTAGTTGTGCCGCTAAGGACTGATCTGAAC
>JBAVRC010000008.1:0-3141 GCA_049694615.1 Thermosynechococcaceae cyanobacterium
GTGCAAGACTTCACCGATCTTTGGATCGCAAGATTTTGGGGGATTCCGCTCCGAAAAATAGAACAGAAGACAATCGTCGCCCTTAATGTTGGCGGCGGACTCATTCCTACGCTTTTGGCAATTTACGAGTTCTCTCGCGTCAACCCGTTCGCTATTTTGGTTGTTATGACAACGGTTACGGTCGTGAGCTATTTTGCGGCCCAAATTGTTCCAGGAATTGGCATCCAGATGAATCCGCTGGTAGCTCCGTTGACAGCTGTCTTAACCGCATGGCTTATCGTTGGCAATGATGCTGCACCGATTGCCTTTGCAGGCGGCGTTTTAGGCACCTTGATCGGTGCGGATCTGTTGCACTTGCGAGAGATCGAACGGATGACAGCGGGCGTTCTGAGCATCGGCGGCGCAGGAGTATTCGACGGCATTGCCATGTGCGGACTGTTTGCCTTGCTGCTGACTTAGCGATCGATATTTCTCATCGAAACCGTCCTCTGGACTGCGTTTAAGACTTGCGATACGTTCTTATTATATTTGTCAGAAGCGATCGCACAACCTTCTGGGACAATACAAATCTGGGTGCTGCGATCGGCGATCACTCGTTGTTGCCATCCGACGAATATGGCTTTCTGTTGGGTAACGATTATGATGAACGTAAGCCTATATAAGTACCCCCTATGACACTTGCTATTCCGGAAGCGATTACCACGATCGCCGAAGCGGAACGACGATTCAATCTATCGCGAACGGAAGATGAGTTGTTTTTCTTGGAATGGCAGACGATGTTTCCGGAGCTTTCAACGGTTGAGAAATTCGCGTTGGATGACGTGCGACGGTGTTATTTATATCAACGGTCTGAGGGGCAGTTGTTAGAAGGAACCGTTACTTTGTTGCTGGCTTCCCCGCTGTTGGCGATAGCTAAGCTGCGCACCAAGAGTCCGCAGGGTTTTATGATCTGCCGTTTCGGGTTCACGCTGAAGAGTCGATTCAGTTGAGACTGGATGATGGTGAAGAGATACTGCAAGGGCGGATGGATGTACTGGTGCTTTTGAATCAGTTTTGGGTGGTGGTTCTGGAGTCCACGAAAACGGCTTTGTCGGTTTGGGCGGCTCTGCCTCAGACGATGGCTTATCCTATGGCTAATCCTCAGCCTGAGCAGCCCAGTTTTGGCATGGTGACCAATGGCGACGATATTTTGTTTGTGAAATTGGTGCAAGCTGAGCAGCAATGCTATGCGCTATCGCGTATTTTTGCACCGTTTACTTGAAAACATCGTTTTTTTTTCAAATCACTGGCCAATTTGTAGGATGTAGGACAGCAATTTTATCCTACTGTCAACGTAGTAACTGAAATCCGTCCTTTAACGACAGAGATGTTTCAACATCAATTCATCGGGAATCATCTCTTGCAAGATATTTTGAGAACGGTGCTGAGGTTCAAACCCTCTCTCTGGAATCGCTTTAGATCTGAGACGCTGAAGTTTAGTATCTCAATCCAAGATCTGGTGGACCTAGCGAACTTTGACCCATGTTCCTTCAGCAATTTGCTCGGTTGGATGCAGAATCACCTGTTCTCCCTTGGTTAATCCCTGTTTGATTTGAGCCGCGCGATCGCTCCGTTGCCCAATCTCCACCCTTTGCTGCTCCGCTTTTCCTGCTCTCACGCCAAACACGCACCATTGTTGTTCGCACCGGAATAAGGCACTTAAGGGCACTTTCAAGGTGCGATCAGTTTGCCAAACCACCGTGCGCGTTTCGACTCGGTAGGCATCGCCCAAGGATGCGGGAGGATCGATGAATTCGCCAATCACATTAACGCGCTGTTCTTCAACCCCAAGGGCAGAAACCTTTGTAAAGGCAGCGGGTTCGATGCGTTTGACTTTGGCTTGGAGAGGTTTGCTTTCTATGCCTTGATCGACGAAGATGCGATCGCCAGGACGAATCCGTTCGGCATCGGTAGACAACACATCGATGATCAGTTCCAACTGTGTGGGATTGCCTAATTCCATGAGTGGGGTTCCCGCAGTCGTAAATTGCGCACTTTTTTGATGGATGCGTAAGATCCGACCACTGACAGGTGATCGAATATCGGTTCGACCTGCTTCATCTCTGAGCTTTTGGAGGGAGGCTTCTACACTGGCAATCCGGGCATCGTAGACCTTGAGCAAGTAGTCCGGGTCCGTTCTTTGTTGCTGCAAGATGTTCAGGGCTGCTCGCGCAACGTCTACCTCGGCGGCGGCGGTTTTTTCGGCTAGGATGGCAGTCTCTAATTCCTTGGCACGAGTCGTTTCGGTCAATTCAGCCGTCTCGCGGTTTTGGCGGGGGATGGCTCCGGCTTGCGCGAGTTCCTGGGCGCGTTGGCGATCGCGTTTAGCCTGTGTAAGCATGGCTTGGGCTTGGGCGACTTTGGCTGTGGCCTGTCGTTGACTTTCTTGGGCAGCTTGAATCCGCAGTTGTGCTTGTTCTAAGCTAGCGGCCTTAGGGCGCTGCGTGGCAACCCCTGCCCGTTGTGCCCGCCATTCGGCCATTTGACTTAACGCTTCGTTGACTGCACTACTCATGGCGATGGGGTCAATCCGAGCGACTACTGTCCCCGCCTGGACCCAATCTCCCTCATCCCACCGTAGGCGATCGAGATAGCCGTTGATGGGAGCGGCAATGGTGAAGCGATCGCGGATGCGGGTTTTGCCTTCTGCATTCACGGTGACTTGAAGTTCCCCCTGTTCAACGGTTGCCGTACCCACCGGAATCGGAATCGGACGAAATGCCCAGACTAGTCCAGCGCAGATACTTCCCCCAAGCAGCGTATAGAGAACAGGCCTCCAAGGAAATTTCCGAGGCGAATGGGTTTCCGGTTCTTCCGGCGGCGGAGAGGGTTGACCATTGAAAGACGGTTTAGGGAGAAGATGGGGAAGGAGTTTAACCATGACTTACTCTCTCGTTTTCAAGACAGCAACCAAATCGAGTCGATTCAGGTGACGCCGAATCATCGCGCCTGAAACCGTTGCGGCGAGGAGCACTACGACGACGGCAAAGCCATAACTGGCACTCCTGATAACCAAGGGGAATCGGTAAAGTTCGGTATCCAGTAATTTGGAGAGTAACGCTGCAATTCCATAGCCCATGACACAGCCAACGGGAATCGCAA
>JBAVRC010000009.1:0-1572 GCA_049694615.1 Thermosynechococcaceae cyanobacterium
TTAGAATCCTCGTCGCAGACTTCCCGAACCCGTGGATTGTCTAGATAATGGCGAGTCGTCATTCTGGCTTCTCCTTTTGACTGGTTTATGGAATATCGGGGTTAGAGCGCACAAAACGAACGTTTGCGATCTTTTTGGTGTCAACCCCGATGTCTCGCAGCGCCTGAACATCCTCTGCATAAAAGACTTCAGGCTGTTCTGGCGTTCCTCCCAACGCCCTTGGTAAATCCTTCAAACAAAAGGCCATCGGATCTTTTTGCTGGGCGTTGACCTCCTTACATCGCCCTAGCATTCGCTCAAATTCCTGCCTAGACAGCGCAACCGCGACAGGCTCCGACAGGTATTGCAGTCGCACTGCGGCACGATTCCGGTTGAGCCAAGCGCATTTGTAGTCCTCAGTCTGGAAATGCAAAGTTTCAGCCCCCGGCTTAGCCGGATCTAGAGGCAGGGCTTGCACCTCCCAGTAGGCAATGTTGCCGTCTTGTACCGTCTTGATATCCATCGGTCTTTGATAGGTCGAAGGATAACAACGGCCAAACGCATAGGCTTTGAGGCCCAAATCGACAGGTTTCACCCAGCCGATCTGGGACTTAACTTGTCGATAGGCGGCATTCGCCGTTAGGCCGATCAGGATCAATGACCCGATCGCCCCAAGGCTCAACCAGATTTTGACGGTTCGTGTCAACATAAGCTCTTGAGAACGCTGCTATATATATCGGACTGACAAACCCAAAAGCGAACGCAGGCTGGAAAAAACTTTGAGCGAGATGCCTGAAAGCAGGTGTTAAGCTATGGATAACCGCTTTGTAAGGCTGTTCTATGACTGCCCTAACGTTGAACTTAGACCCGGTTATCCATTTGACCCATGCACAGTTTCAAGACCTCTGCCGAGAAAACCGTGACCTTAGACTTGAACTGTCGGCAAAGGGAGAATTGATTGTAATGCCGCCAACTGGATGGGAATCAGGGAATCGCAACTCGAACCTCAATGCCGACTTGAATATCTGGAATCGACAAACCAAACTAGGGATGGTTTTTGATTCATCAACTGGCTTCACATTGCCCAACAATGCTGTCCGATCTCCTGATGCGGCATGGGTAATGACAAAAAGACTCATCAAACTAAACCCAAACCCAGACGGATTCCTACCCCTTGCACCGGATTTTGTAATTGAACTACGCTCTGCAACTGATCGTCTCAAAACGGTCCAAGACAAAATGCAAGAATATATGGAGAATGGCGTTCGACTGGGATGGCTTTTGAATCCTAAAAATCGAACTGTAGAGATATATCGACAAGGAAAAGATATTGAAGTAATCCAATCTCCAACTGAAATTTCAGGAGAAGATGTGTTGCCTGGTTTTATTTTGAAATTAGATGGTATTTGGGGATCATGACGCCTGAAGAAACGGTATCAAATGCTTGGGAATGTGCAACTGTCGCTCTTTATAATTTAACATATGAGTCGGCAGATTTTGACTCTTTGACCAGTGAGGAAATTAGCAATTTAGTGGATCAAATAAGAGATATCGCGAATTGGTTTGATTCTCACAAAGAACAATATAAAAAGG
>JBAVRC010000010.1:0-3312 GCA_049694615.1 Thermosynechococcaceae cyanobacterium
TGGGCTTGGAGGCGGGGTCTCATGCAGTTGCTCCATTATGGGATTCTCTCCCTCAATCTTCCTCCATATACCTTCGCTTTTCAACCCAAACCTACTTATAAACCCGAAATATTTGTGAACAAAGAACTGAAATCGCTGCCGGACTAACAGCAAAGCTCACCGGACGTTGGTAAACCCTGCAACTCAATCAAGAGCTTTCGGTTCCGTTCCAGTGCAGAAAAGAACTTTAAGTTATAATAACATTAAACCCCTGCTAATTCTATTTCCCTAACCTTTATGCCTGAAGTCATTGAGATACCCATCGAGTTGACTCACTTTCAACTCCCCGAAGCAGTTCATAATCGTCTCCAATTCTTACTAGATTGTCAAGATTCTGGTGAAACACTAACTTTAGAAGAAAGACATGAGGCAGAGGGTTTAGTTGAATTAGCTGAGTTTCTGTCTCTACTGCACTTGCGTTCACAAAGGGTTGTGCAATAGAAGTAAATGGTGGCGATTCCTGCATCTTTACGCCGATTGGTCATTCAAAGGGCAGACAACCGTTGTGAGTATTGCGGCTTATCGCAATTGGGGCAAGCAGCTACATTTCACATCGATCATGTGATTCCTGTGGTGGCGGGCGGTTCAACAACAGCGGGTAACTTAGCACTTGCATGTGTATCTTGCTCGCTCTACAAAGGGGCAAGGCAAGATATAGAAGATCCTGAAACGAGCAAAGCGGTAACAATTTTCAATCCCCGTCAACAGACTTGGAAAGAACACTTTTCCTGGAGGGGTGTTGAGGTTGTTGGGTTGACGGCTGTGGGACGTGCAACTGTCAATGCTTTAAAGTTGAATCGTGCAATCATCCAAGCAATTCGGGTAGAAGAAGAATTTTTTTGTCGTCATCCACCACCATGACAATCATAAATTAAAGCCCTATCCCAAAAGCTTGAAGTACTCTCCCTACTGGGAATTCAAGCCACCTAACAGCCTGCGCGTCACCGGACAATAATACTTGCATCACAATCGATAGCGTATACTTCCATTCGGTGTGTACGCGCTTTGTTAGATCCACTTTGGATGCCACCACTCTCTGCTATGTTTCAAGCCTCGCTTCCATTGTGATCTTTGCATTCAACAATCTTGAGATCGGGCAGCCTGCTTTCGCATTGTTTGCTGCTGTCTCAAACGCCTCTTGACTCGCCCCTGGAATCTTCGCTCTTACATCCAGATGAACTTCTGTCACGGTAAAGCCAGCATCCGTTGTATCCATAGTAACTGTAGTCGCTGTGCTTATGCTGTCTGCAACCAGTCCAGTATTCCCAAGTTCTGCCGACAGCGCCATAGAAAAACATCCCGCGTGGGCCGCGCCAATTAACTCTTCAGGGTTTGTACCAATACCATTTTCAAAGCGGGTACTAAATGAGTACTGTGTATCAGATAAGACTCCGCTTTCAGTAGAGATAATTCCCTTGCCATCTTTGAGACCACCTTGCCAGACTGCTGAAGCTTTTCGTTTCATCGTGCCCTCCAATTACTACAATTAAAAATGAATGATGTTTGCGATTTAGCTTAACATTAAGAATCAAGATTGCCTATTGCGGCTGTTATAGTCACTAGTCTTGATAACCAGCCAAAATGGTGGTTCAGGCTGTCGACAATCCGCATAACATGACTTTTGGTCGTTGATACGGATAAGTTCCATATAAAACCATATGCAGGCGATTTGGGCTGACGGCAGTCCTGATAATCCTGTTCTCAGGGTGATTAGGCTGATGACAATCCGAATAATACTCCTGATTATTAGTTTATACGGATAAGTTAAGCATTTTTTTAGATCGTTACACAATTCGATCGCATTTACATCAATTGGATCCAAAATCCTTCTTTTATCGCCTTAGGTAGAGAAAAATATAACGAATAATTGCCAAGGTTGGCATTGTCAATCCAAACGACTTTCAGCCCAGTCATTAATGAACTAGATCTTCTTCTTTTGAGCTTCTGAAATCAAATTTCCCCAAAATCGTGAAATTTACGAATTATTCCAATATATATATCTTCTTATCAGAGTATTTTATTGTGATCGCCCCAATCCCCACCCTTCTCTGAAGAATTGAGATCACCTCTATCGTCATCAGCCTCCCCATCGGGGGTCTCATTGAACGCGATCGCAACACTGCCCCAAGGCGATCATCTAGCAATCAATCCCGTTTCGCTTATTAAGTTTGCTTCGTCTATTACGTTTGTGGCGATAGCCGACTACAATATAGGGATTAAAACACGCCCTGATTTAAGTTGAGATCAACACAGCCGAACCAAAGATCTGATGAACTTTTGGAGCAGGTTCTCTGGGCTAAATTAAAAAAAATGAGACTGCATTTTTTGAGTATTGCAGTCTCATATCCAAAAACCGAAATTTTTCTACCTACTCATCCTTAGATTACGCAGGAAGCAGAACGGCATCAATAATGTGAATGACACCATTATCCGTTGCAACATCAGGCGTCACAACGGTCGAACTATTCACCTTTACACCGCCATTAGAAGCGTCAATCTTGACATCCGACCCTTCAATGGTAGTCGCTGACGTCATTTTGACCACTTCAGCAGCCATTACCTTGCCAGAGACAACATGGTAGGTCAGGATTTTCTTGAGTTTGGGAATGTCATTTAGCAAACCCTCAACCGTACCCGCTGGAAGCTTCGCAAATGCTTCATCGGTTGGCGCAAAAACGGTAAAAGGACCTACTCCCTTGAGTGTGTCTACTAAACCAGCAGCTTGAACCGCAGAGACTAGGGTTTTGAAAGAACCAGCATTAATAGCTGTGTCAACGATGTTGCTCATTTATTTACCTAGTTTTTCTGTGTAGACAGCTACAACTTAACGCATTTTAACAAAAAGCAGTTGTCGTCTAAAAAACTTTGATCATCGAGGCCCAATCAGGGTTTTCCCAAAACTGGGTTTAGTTTCCCACGCTCACCAGGGCTGACGCTCCAGCGATCGCTCACATTCAAGTCGGCGATCATCTTCTCGCGCTCACACCCGAAACAAGCGGCGGCTCAGCAGAATCGATTTTGGCCTGAAACCCTTATTGATGAAACCTTTACGATAGATAGCAACAACTGCTGTGGCAAGCGTTTGCGTCCGTATTATCGATTCTGACCTGCAAGCATACCCCATATTGTATAAAACTAATTTTGACAATATTTTGTAACCATATTGTACAAATTCTTAAAACTTCGTTACATTAAAAAGGAATCGTATCACCCTCACCACTATGTTTATCGTCATTCCACAGCCCCTCAAGGAAAAGTCTCGCGCCCAAGACT
>JBAVRC010000011.1:0-11703 GCA_049694615.1 Thermosynechococcaceae cyanobacterium
GCGATGATACTCCCGGCAAGCGGCTCGTGTCCCAGGGCACGGTTTTGCCCGTCACACTGCCGGGAGGTAAGGATGTGCGGTTGATTCTGGTGCCAGGAGAAACCATTCAGGCCACCTTTGAAGTGAGCCAAGCGATCAATGGACCGAAAGGCGGTGTGCTCATTCCAGTGGGCAGTAGGGTGGAAGGCCAATTCCGACCCACCAAAATCAATAACGCCATTGAAGGCACCCAATTTTTTGCCAATAAGCTCACCATTAATCAGCAAACCTATGCGATTAATGCCACATCCAATCCCTTAGCACCCGCAGATCGACAGTCTTTATCGACGGGCAATTTACAAGGCGGTCTGGCCACTTCGGCGGCGCAGGTGCTGTTAGGTAGCCTGCTCGGTGGCGGTGTGAACTTGGGGACGGTCTTAGGCGGTGCTTTAAGTTCGGGCAATTCGTTGCCTGTGACCAGAGGCAACAATGTGATTGTGATTAGGCCCTCTAAACTGGTTTTGACGGTTCAGAGCGATTTCCAAGTGGCCCACCGTCTGCACAATCCTCTGCTGGACAGAATGGCGCAGGCTCCACAAGGAACCCATTAAGGTTAACAACGATTAAATCCCATAGACCCCGGCTTGACTAAGTCGGGGTCTATGCTGGAAAGCAAAGGGCATGAATTCCGATGAATGACCCATGACGTCCCTTGTCCCCGATTCTCCGCCAACGGAATCTTTACCGGAATCCCATCCGCAAGGGCGATCGCCCTTGCGACCGATTCTTTTGGTTGGACTGTTGGTGGGGATCGGCGGTGCAGCCTACTGGTATTGGTCCCAGCATCTATCGGTAGCCTCCACAGTTTTACAGGTCAGCGGGCGCATTGAAGGCTACGAAACGGATATTGGTGCAAAGGTACCAGGACGGATTGCGTTTGTTGCCGTGCGCGAGGGTGATGCCGTACGTCAGGGGCAGGTCGTAGCGCGGTTGGATGACGAGGAATTAAAGGCCCAACTGCAGGCGGCGATCGCCCAAGTTTCGGCGGCTCAACAGCAAGCCAATCAAGCCCATGACCAAATTGCGGTGTTGCAAAGTCAAATTGAAGAAGCGCAGCTCAATTACGATCAATCCCAGGACGATACCCAGGGGCGCATTAGTCAATCCCAAGCCCAAGTGGCCGCAGCTCAAACCCAACTCGACCAAGCCCAGGCCCAAGTACAGCAGGTGGAAGCCGATCTGGACCTGGCCCGTAAAGATCGCGATCGCTTTGCCCAACTGGTGCAAGCCGGTGCCGTCGCCCAACAGCAAATGGATCGTGCCAAGGCCGCCTACGACAAGGCGATCGCAACCCTGAGTACCCAGAAAGCTGCCGTGGCCACGGCCCGCAAGCAAGTGCAAGCGTTTGAGGGGGCATTGGTCCAGGTCAAAACAACGCGGCTGAATCCGAATATCCGGCTGAGTCGGATCGACATCCTTCGGAAACAGGTCATTGCCGCCCAATCCCAATGGCAAGCTGCCCAAGATCAAGTCAAAAGCGCTCAAGCCAATCGCCAGCAAATTCAAGCCCGACTCGCCGACCTGGCGGTGAAAAGCCCCATTGATGGGGTCGTTTTAGCCCGCACGGTTGAACCGGGAACCGTCGTGGCCAATGGGAAAACCCTTTTGACGGTTCTGAACCCTGCCACCGTTTATATGCGAGGCTTTGTCCCGGAAGGGCAGGTGGGGAACATTCATATCGGGCAGGCAGCGACCGTGGCGCTGGATAGCGACCCCAAACAGCCCTTAAAAGCCCGTGTGATCGCGGTGGATACGTCAGCCTCCTTTACCCCGGAAAATATTTATTTCAAGGATGACCGGGTGCGTCAGGTGTTTGGGATCAAAATTAGCATCGATCAACCCCAAGGATTAGCGAAGCCCGGTATGCCCGCTGATGCGGAGATCCAGCTACAGCGACCCTTATAACTGTCCTATGCAGCGAATTTTGGTGCAATGCCGCAAAGAACTGGCTCAATTTAGCCGCGATCGCCTTACTCTGGCGTTGGCTTTTGTGTTGCCGATGATGACGCTACTGATTTTTGGGTTTGCGATTCGGCTGGAGGCGAAAAATATCCCTGTTGCTATTCAAGATCTGGACAATAGCCCCCTAAGTCGCAGCTATTTGGAGCAGATTTTTGCAGCCCAAACGTTTCAAGCAGTGCCTTGGGATGGGACTCAACCTGTCGATATGGCATTGGACCGGAGTCTAGCAAAAGCGGCTATGATTATTCCCCCAGACTTTAGCCAGAGCTTAGCGGCTGGCCGACCTAATATAGTGCAAGTTTTGGTGGATGGGACGGATACGAATAATGCCCGTGTCATTAAAAACAGTATTAAGGCTGCGACCAATGTGTTTTTGCAACTGCGCCATCTCATTCCCGATCAGTTACCTGTTGTGGTCCAGTCTCGCCTTTGGTTTAATCCCGGTCGGCAGGAGGCGCTCTATATTGTACCGGGCACCTATGCGGTGGTTCTGTGGATTTTCCCATCCCTGCTCTCGGCGATCGCGATGGTACGGGAGAAGGAGCAGGGGACCATCGTGCAGGTTTATGCGTCTCGTATTAGCGCGGCGGAGTTGCTTTTGGGCAAGCTGGCAGCCTACGTCATTGTGGGTTTGGGCATGGCCACGGCGGTGATGGGGACAGGAGTGCTGGTATTTCATTTAACGTTGGTGGGGGATCCGACGCCGTTGCTGGTGGGAACACCATTGTTTTTGAGTGTTGCGGTGATGTTTGGGTTGCTGTTGGGGGTTCGGGCGGGGAATCAAAATGCGGCGGTGCAAGGTGTTTCACTGATTGGGTTTATTACGGCTTTTTTACTGTCGGGCTTTATCTACCCACTCAGCAATATTCCCTTTCCACTGTCGGTGCTGCCCAATATTGTGCCGGCCCGTTATTACATTGGTATTACCCGTGATGCTTATGTGCGTGGGGTCGGGTGGTCGGGAGTTTGGTTCGATATGTTGATGCTAGGCATTCTGGGATTTTTGTTGTTTAATGTGGCACGTCGAGCGTTGAGTCGGATGCAATTGCCGGATTGATGAAGGAAACTATTCATCGCGTTTCAGTCGCCGCATAAATTGGCCTAAATAAGATCGCTCGGCTTGCGGTTGCAAATAACGCTTCAGGCGATCGCCCAACACATCTGCATACTGTTTGAGTTGTCGATCCTGAGACTTTAATGCCTGTTTCTTGAACGCATTTAAGTAATCCTGTGCCTTTTGGAGTCGTTGTCGCTGTTCGTTCGGCTCAGTTAGGGTTTGGGCGGCAACGATCTCTTCAAAAATTTGCGTCGTAATCATAAACGCATCGTGGAATTGTTGTGCTTCGCGCTGACGGCGATCGCCCTCATTTTGGATCATCCAACGGTGAAGCGAGCCAGCCGCTAACAGTCCAACTCCCAATGCTGCTGCCGCACTGCCGGCACTGGTGACGGCATGGGCGATCGCTGCCTTGGAAGATCCTAGTGTGGTAGCTATCCCTGCTCCCGTCAGCAGCCCTGCCGTTGTCCCCCCAGCGGCTGCAGTTGCCTTGATACGGATATCTGCCTGAGCAGCAGCCAACTGTAGCTCTTGATCGCGTAATAAATGATGTTTTGCAAAAACTTGAGCTAAAAATCCATCTTTCTGGAGTTGTAAATCGGGGCTGAAGAGGCGCTGTCGCAACTGACGATACTGTCGTTCTAAGGTGAGGCGATGGATCGGGTCTGGATCTAGGGTGTCTTGCAAAAACCGGGTTGAAACGATATCAATGGCTTCCAGAATATTGTCCTTCATGGTTCGGCGCGGATCGCCCATCCACTCGCGCAGGGCTAAAATTTGTGGCTTGCTGGTATTGAGGGCATACATCAGCCAGCCAATTTCTTCCTCATCCCGATAATCCGCGACCACCTGTCGGAGTTGGGTTTCCGCCCGGTGCAGTTCGTAACGGTTCAGGGACAGTCGTTGTTGTTTTTCGCGGGTTTGCCGCCGATCATCTAAGGCTTTAGCAGCCAGTCCAATGCTTAAGCCTGCACCTGTAGCCAACGGCACGCCATAAAGGGCTTGGCGATCTAAGGCATAAAGGGTTCCGCCCACGCTGGAGATGCCCGCTGCGAGTAGGGCTACGGTTTGCTGCCGCCAGCGATAGCGATTGGGTTGTTGCGACCAATACAAGGCAATATCGAATTGATCCTTGGCCAGATCACGGACCAACTGCACCTCATCAGCTTGTTGTTGTAAGACCGAGACCCGTTCAACCTGCTGTCGATCCATGACACGTTCTGCGCTCCCTGCAAGGGATGGGCTATCCCTATTATGCGTTAGTGTCCTTGGTTTGTTGTCATTCTGGATTGTAATAGACTCAAATGCTCGGGCGTCTGATGGGTTTATTTGCCCGCTCAACTATTCCCCGACCAATTGCGCTTTTCGATCCAAACGTAGGGCTTGTTCCAAAACCGCTTTTTCCTTGGCTCTTATGGCATAGGGCTGCAATCGACTCCCATCCCAACCCGTCAGAATCGAGAGTTCATCCACCGTCATCCCTCGACCTAACATTTCCACACACCAGGTTTGCTGGGTTTGGGCGATCGCCAAGGGTTGACCCGCAGGTGTTGCACAGTCTGCGGTCCAGTCCCGCCATTGCTGTCGTAAGTCAGCCTCAGACAACGGATCGCCGCCAGCATTCAAAAACAGGGCCGCTTGATCATCTTTGCGGCTCTTCAACCATTGGGTGAGCGGATTCCGGGTATAGGAGCCATAACGTCGGCCCAGAATCCATTGGTTAATGGGGACACGGCGATCGCGCAGGTGTAACACCTGATGGTGCGCATCGTGAACGTAATGCGATCGCTCCAATCGGACGATTTCCCCTGACGTTAACCCGGCCCCAAATAACACATAGACCAGTGCATAGTCCTGCGGCCCTTGCTTTTGGGCCTGCCGCAGGATTTGATGCACCACCCCACTAGACAGATCGGCTACAGTTTCCAGGGTCGGATCCGCAACCGTAGGTTCAACCGAGCGAGCTTGGGTACTGGGCTGGGACAAGGCGGCTGAAGACCCCAAAAACAGCGTCGCGAGATGGGCCAAAAACGCTTGTCGATTGGGCCAGAGCGCATGAAATTCACTGGTCAATTCCATCACGGCATATCCCAACAACAATCCATTCAGCAGACTCGCCAATGTCTCGGCGGTGAGGGGCGTTTGTAACGGGTCTCGACCCATCACATCCTGAAAAGACTCGGCAACTGCACGATTGGCCTGGGCAAACCCGCGCCCTAACGCTAAGCGATTCTCGACAGGGAACTGTCCCGCCTCACCAATTACCGATCGCACCACCTCCGGGACCTGATCCAGGGCTTGCAGAAACGCTGTGGCATAGTCCTGCACCGCCTGCGCCAGATCCTGGGTTGAATGGATGGGTTCAGCCAAAATGTGTCCCAACTGCTTAAAAACGGCTGCTTCTTCCATCACGGCCAGCAGCAAGCCATGCTTATTCCCGAACTGGCGAAACAGGGTTACTTCATTCACCCCAGCCATTTCAGCAATTTGTTTTGTGGTGGCATCGGAAACCCCTTGGGCGGCAAATAGGGTAATTGCTGCACGAATTAAGCGTTGCCGAGTTGGGTTGCGCGAAGAGGGCATAGATAAAATGTAAGTAGCACTTGCATAAAAAAGAACGGACTGCTAAGGTAGATATGTAAGCAGCACTTGCATATTCTCTCACCGTATCGTCATTCTGACGCAGGCGATTCCCCAAGTCTGCTGAGATGTTGCGGACGGGTTGATCCCTGATCGCTTAGAAAAGGACTTTTCATGACCTCTTATTCTGTTTCAACTGCCCCGAAAGGCAGTCAGCCCATCGCGTTTAACTGGACCAATGCCCTCTTTTTTGCAGCAGTTCATGGTCTAGCCCTGTTAGCACCCTGGTTTTTCTCCTGGTCGGCCCTGGGGGTGATGCTGTTTCTCCACTGGCTGTTGGGGAGCATCGGCATTTGTCTGGGATATCATCGCCTGCTGACCCACCGCAGCTTACAGGTGCCGAAGGCGTTGGAATATGCGATCGCCCTACTCGGTGCGCTGGCCTTACAAGGCGGACCTATCTTTTGGGTGGCAGGACACCGGATGCACCACCGCTACACCGAAGATATTGAAAAAGATCCCTACTCCGCTCGCCGGGGATTTTGGTGGAGCCACATGCTGTGGTTGTTCCACAAACGACCGGAAGTCTTTAGCCACGACTCCTACCGACATTTTGCGCCAGATCTGGACCGCCAACCCTTCTACCGTTGGCTTGATCGCTACTATTTGCTTCTCCAGATTCCTCTGGGCTTGTTGCTTTACCTGATGGGCGGCTGGTCGTTTGTGATCTACGGCTTAGTTGTCCGCACCGTTTTTCTTTGGCACAGCACTTGGCTGATTAACTCCGCAACCCATCTGTTTGGCTACCGCACCCACACGCCAGATGATAACTCGCGGAACCTCTGGTGGGCTGCCATTTTGACCTATGGAGAAGGCTGGCACAATAATCATCATGCCTATCCCAATGTGGCCAAAGCAGGCTGGAAATGGTGGGAAATCGATATGACCTGGTGGGTGATTCTCCTGCTGCGGCAAGTTGGACTGGCTCGCAAGGTGGTGTTACCGCCCGTCGGCTAATAGCCAATGTCTGTTTCATGAAGGTCTGCTGGAGCAATTCGGCAGACCTTTTCCGTTGGGCTAGAGTCATTTGGAACCAGATTGCGATCGCAGTCGTCAATTTGGCCCATAATTTGGCACAATACAGTAATATCTCAAGTTCTACCCTGCCCTTCTCCAACCGTCAACCCAATGGCTCGTTTGGTTGAGTTCTAGCTTGGATAACTGTTGTGCCTGTTGTTCAGGCACTATTTAAACTCATATCGAAACGTTTGAAAGGCAAATCTATTATGGATGTCGCACGTTATCTAGCTCAATACAAAAAACTAGCTCCTGGTAGTGAGGAGTACACAGATTTTATGAGCAAGCTAGAGGCGTTAGGAATCGTTGGAATACCACTGCCAAAACAAAAAATGCCTAGATTTACCCCCAAGTACTATACCGCTCAATTCATTGAAGAAAGACAAGATGAACTAGGCGTAGAGGCACTGAAGAGTTGCTTAGCGATCGCAATTCAAATCCTAATGCTAAAGGTTAAAGGGATACAGCCTCAGTTTGAAGTCATAGAGGGTTCACTGGTTGAAGAATATTTGAAAACACTTGAAAATGAGTTTTCACCGCTAGACGAAAAGATTTTAAAGAAAGTTTATACCGAAATCACACGAAAACCTCGGAAACAATCTGAAGAGTCTGAAGACTCCGAAGACGAGGAAGACGAATCTTAGGATCGTGTTCGTAGGGACATGGCAATGTCCCTACCTAGTCATGCCCCACGCGATCGCCGCTAAAACCGTTACCACCGCATAAAACGTTCCCACCACCCGCGACTCGGACCAACCCGACTGCTCAAAATGGTGGTGAATGGGAGCCATTTTAAATAAGCGCTTCCCAATTCCGTCCGGGCCTTTGGTGGCTTTGTAGTAGCCCACCTGGGCAATCACCGACAAGGATTCCACTAAAAAGAGACCGCTCACTAACAACAATACCCAGAGGGAATTACTAATCAACCCGATCGCTGCCAATGCGCCTCCCAAAGCCAGGGATCCGGTATCCCCCATAAAGACCCGTGCCGGATTGTGGTTATGGGTCAAAAACCCTACACAACTGCCACTCAGGCAGGCACAAAACAGCATCAATCCCGGCCACTCTGGGGCGATCGCCTGAGCCAACCCAAAGAGGGCGATCGCCGTTGTTCCCGCAGCCAACCCATCCATGCCATCGGTCAAATTCACCGCATTGCTTTCGGCAGCCACCACAAATACAGCCAGCCCAATAAAGAAAATGCCTAGGGGTATTCCCCACCCAAAGGGGAGGGCTAGGGTCGAAATATCCGGGCGTGCGACAAACAGCCACGACGCAAAAAGGCCACCGCCTACGATTTCAATCCCCAACCGCAGCCGTGCCGATAACCCCTTGTTGGATTTTTTGCGTAACACCTGCCAATCGTCCAACCAACCTAAAAACCCGAGCACCAGCGTTAACAATACTGCCGCTGAGACCTCAATGGCCTGAGTCCCCGTTATCCAAGCCCATAGAAGGCTGAGTAATAATGCTACAGGCACAAAAAAAATGCCTCCCATGGTTGGGGTGCCTGCTTTTTTTAAGTGACTTTGAGGTCCATCTTCCCGGATGACCTGTCCCGCTTTGAGCTGCCGCAGTAGGGGCACAACCCAGTAGCCCAAGGCGCTAGTCAATACAAAACTCGCCGCAAATGGCCAGGTAAACGATCCGGCGGGATGACTGAGGCGATCGCTCCAGAGATCTGCGACTAGGGAAAGAACCGACAACCCGATCAACAACAGCCCATACAATTGTTTGCCCGAAAGGACGCTAGTCTTTTCGGGAGACTGACTTATGGCCACAATGCCGTCCCCTTAGTCTTCTAAATCTTCATCATCATCGTCGTAGTCGGTATCATCACTGCCCAGCAATGCACCGCTCAGTTCGTCCATATCATCTTCCAACAGGTGTGGATCGACGACGATATCGCGCTCCATCAGCCGACCGGTCCCTTCTAACCAACTCAAAATAGAAGAATCTGTAGTGGAATCGATAATGGGAGCATGTTGCTCGCGGGGAGTAGCTCGCAAAGAAGGATTATGCATTGGGTGCGCTAATTCTCGCAAAGAATGACCGATACTATCTTACTCGACTTGCCGTTAGTGGCGTTAGGGTGCCCGTCGCAAAACGGCATCCGTTAGAATAACGGCAACTGCAATCGGATTGGTCAAAAGGATGTTTTTCCCATGATTGGTAAGGCGGAGTTGCTGGAACGTATTGCAGGTGTTAATCGTGGTTTACTCGCCCAGGAGCGGGATCGTCTTGCCATCCACTCGGCGATCGCCTATCTTGAAGACCGCAACCCAACCCCTCGTCCGGTGGAAGCGGTGGAGTTGCTGGAGGGCAATTGGCGGTTGCTCTATACCACCAGCCAAGAACTGTTAGGGCTGGGACGGTTTCCGGTGGTCCAGTTGGGGCAAATCTATCAGTGCATCCGCATCCGCGAGACGCAAATTTACAACATTGCTGAATTGCAGGGCATTCCTTTTCTAGAAGGGGTGGTGACCGTCACGGCGCAGTTTACGCCAGTGTCCGATCAACGGGTGCAGGTGCAATTTCAGCGCTCAGTAATTGGTTTACAACGTTTGCTAGGATACCAATCTCCCTCCCAGTGGATTGAACTGCTGAATACCGATAGCAAAATGATGGCCATCGACTTTACCATTGATTCGCAACGGACACCGGGCTGGCTCGATATTACCTATCTGGACTCAGATTTGCGGCTTGGGCGCGGCAATGAAGGCAATTTGTTTGTGTTAACCAAGGTGGCAGGGTAGATGCCATGGCGCGCCCCAGTGTTTATGTAGCCATCACGAATCATGGGTTTGGGCATATTACCCGCACGGCATCGGTGTTGGCGGAGTTGCAACGCCGCTGTCCCGACCTATCCCTGATTGTGGCGACCACCGCGCCCCACTGGCTTTTAGAAGCGTATCTGAGCGAAGATTTCATCCATCGACCGCGCCAGTTAGATATTGGCGTGATTCAGAGCGATAGCCTCACAATGGATCGTGCCGCAACCCTCTACGAGTTGCAAAAACTGCAATCTGCGGCCCCCGCATTGATTAAGGCGGAATCGCAATTTATTCGTGCCCAAGGGGTGCAATTGGTTCTGGCCGATATCCCCCCCATCGCCACCCAAATTGCCAAGGCCGCTGGGGTGCCCTGCTGGATGATGAGTAATTTCGGTTGGGATTTGATCTATGAACACTGGGGCGATGAATTCAGCGAGATGGTGCAGTGGATTCAGGCTTGTTTTGCCGGCTGCGATCGCCTCTTCCGCCTCCCGTTCCATGCCCCGATGTCGGTGTTTCCCAGGATGGAAGATGTGGGGCTGACGGGCGGTACACCACGTTTCACCGCATCTGAACTACGGGCTAAATTAAACCTGACTGCCCCTCAGGAAAAGGTTGTGCTATTGACCTTTGGCGGCTTGGGTCTCCATACCATTCCTTACCACCATCTGGAGTATTTCCCGGACTGGCAGTTTATTACCTTCGATACCCATGCACCAGAAAAATGGCCCAATTTAATAAAAATGAATGGTCAAGCCTATCGCCCGGTGGATATTATGCCGGCTTGCGGTTGTTTGATCAGCAAGCCGGGTTATGGCACTTTTGCTGAAGCCTGCCGCCTGGAAATTCCCATCATTTCCTTGCCCCGTGCCGATTTTGCCGAAGCTCCCTATTTACTCGCCGGATTGCAACAGTACAGTCGGCATCAAATCCTTGAACCGGGCGAATTCACGACCTCTTGTTGGGAGTTTTTACATCGACCCCTGCACCCCCCCCAATCCAAGGCGCGGTTGGCTACCAATGGGAATGAGGCGATTGCCCAAGCCGTTCTGGATTTTCTGGTTGTTTGATACCGAACGGGTGGGGTTGTTTTAGGTGAAATGGATTCAACAATGGTGCCACACAAAGACCGTTCTTCTCGTAATCAAACTTTGACCCTGACCCCGGAAGAAGAAACGGATTATGCCAAAAGGCTTTTGCACCTGAACCAACCCGTGGCATTAACAGCAATTATCAATCGAACCATCTGCCAGGATTTATTTGACGTTTTAGGGTTTTTGCCCCAGCAGTCGGTCGATTTGCTGTTCATCGATCCGCCCTATAACCTCACCAAAACCTTTAATGCCGTTCGCTTTAAGAAACAAGATTTAGAAACCTATACGGATTGGCTCAGTACCTGTCTAGATGGACTAAAACCCCTCTTAAAGCCCACTGCCTCGCTTTATATTTGTACCGATTGGCAATCGTCGCCTGCGGTCTTTGCTGCAATTAAAGATCGGTTTCAGGTGCGCAATCGCATTACTTGGGAACGGGAAAAAGGACGGGGCACTCATAAAAACTGGAAAAATGCATCGGAAGATATTTGGTTTTGTACCCTGTCCGATGACTACACCTTTAATGTGGATGCAGTCAAGCTCAAACGCAAAGTGATGGCCCCCTACACGGTCAATGGCATCCCCAAGGACTGGGACAGTACGGCGCAGGGAAACTACCGACTGACCCATCCCTCCAATCTCTGGACCGATCTCACTATTCCCTTTTGGTCCATGCCTGAAAATACAGACCATCCCACGCAAAAGCCAGAGAAGTTGGTAGCAAAGGCCATTTTAGCCAGTTCTAATCCCGGCGATGTGGTGTTCGATCCGTTTTTGGGATCTGGGACAACGGCTGTGGTGGCCAAGAAATTAGGACGGCAGTACTTTGGGGTTGAACTCGATCCGATGTATGCCTGTTTAGCAGAAAAACGACTGGCGATCGCTGAAACAGATTGCTCCATCCAAGGCTATTGCGAGGGGGTCTTTTGGGAACGCAATACACTACACGAACAGATTCGTACCCAGTCGGAATAGGACGGATGCCAATCCGGTCGCGTTCCATACGCTAAAATACTAGCCCAAGCGCGATCGCCTAAAACCTTCATGCAAACTGTTATTCCGGTTCCCCTGCCCCAGAATGCCTACTCTATCGTGTTGGCCTCTGGCGGACTTCAGCACA
>JBAVRC010000012.1:0-1784 GCA_049694615.1 Thermosynechococcaceae cyanobacterium
GATGTTTCGATGACAGAGGATCTTCTCCAGACAGCACAAAGGGAGCATCCGACTTTGGCGAAAGCAGTTCATTTCTGAGGTCTTATTCTGCTTCAGCCGCCTTCAACCACGCTTGCATAGTAGGCAACCCCAAAATAGCCTCGGCATACGCCTTGCAGATACCATCCAGAGCGACATCATAGGTCATGAACCGCAAAACAACTGGAGCGTACATGGCATCTGCGATAGTGAAAAGACCGAATAAAAACGGACCCGCTTGACCAAACAGTTGGCGGCAATGGGTCCAAAGGTCTGTAATGCGTTCAATGTCTTGTTGCACCTCTGGGGTTCTGCCCACTCCCGGTAATTGGGCACAGCAATTCATTGGCATGTTGGTGCGGAGAGCCTGAAAACTAGAATGCATCTCAGCACTCACCGAACGGGCGATCGCCCGAGCCGCTGAATCTTCCGGGTACCAATGGTGCTCAGGAAACTGTTCAGCCATATACTCGCAAATGGCCAAGGAGTCCCAGACGGTTAGATCGCCATGCAGCAGAACCGGAACGCGACCGGACGGAGAATACTGTCGGATTTGGGCCGCAGTTTCCGGTTGGTCCAAGCGAATGCAAATTTCACTGAAGTCAATCCCGGCCTGTTTCAGCGCCAGCCAAGGTCGTAAGGACCAAGACGAATAATTTTTGCTGCCAATGACCAGGGTCAACGGTTCCATAGAATCCTCTCGACACAATACGACTACATTCGATGGCGTTGCTCAATCCAATACCGCATATCGGCTTCGGAACCCGATGTAAAAGATCGTCCGGTGCGCGGGTCATAGGCAGACCAGTAAGAGATGCCTCTTCTATCCATTTTGTGCCAAACCCGCAGTTCCAAGGGATGCGTTAATTCCTGCCAGCCTTGCTGCACCGATTGGGTTAACCAAGCCGCTGTTGTTTGCAAAAGATGAAATCGATCCCCCGGATTCTTCTCCAGTCGAGGAATACAGTGTGTTGCGTGTGCCATATCGCGATGCCTGAAATGCTATTACCTCAAGCCTAGTGCGGTTGCCTCCGCAAATCAAAAACAGCGGTGTATGATTTCTATAAGTGGCATTTATATCACCCGTAAAGGGAAGTCTTCGGTATGAACCTGTCGCAACTTCGCGCCATCCTCGCCGTCGCCGATGTGGGCAACTTCAGCGAGGCGGCATTGCAATTAGAACTATCGCAACCCGCCATCAGCCATGCGATCGCAACCCTTGAAGACGAACTCGGCGTCCCGCTCTTTTCGCGGGGACGGCGGGGTGCTGTTTTAACGCCTGCCGGGGAGCAGATTGTGGTCCATGCCCGTCAGGCGCTGCATCATCTGAACTTGATGAAACAAGAAGCCAATCTCCAGAAAGGGTTGCACGGCGGTCATGTGCGGATTGCCTCCTTTCGCAGCGTGGCTACCCATGTGCTGCCTAAAGTGATTGCCCAGTTCCGCGATCGCCATCCAGAGATTGGGGTTAGCATCATTGAGCGTCTCGACTATTGCGATATCGAGCAATGTCTGCGGGAAGGACGGGCCGAGATTGGCATGACCTACTTGCCCGCCAGCGAGGAATTTACCGTACAAGAGTTACTGCGGGATGAGTACATTGTGTTGTTGCCGCCCCATGCGGGAGTAACTGGCCCGTTAACTTGGGACATCTTGTCGGCTTATCCCTTAGTGCAGGTGCCTTGCTTGCCCTGTGGACTGCAATTGCAGCAGTTTCTGAAACACCATGCGCCCTTGATGCAGACCGCCAGCGATATTCAAGAAGA
>JBAVRC010000013.1:0-5165 GCA_049694615.1 Thermosynechococcaceae cyanobacterium
GTCGATTAGAGCCTAAAATCCAAGCTGGGTAGGCTGTCTGCTAACTTTTCAAACAGGTTCTTAGCCTGAGAAATCTCACGCTGGGTTTTCTTCAGGACATTCAATTTCTCAGTGACATGGACCGGAATACGAATCGTGCGACCTTGCACGGCGATCGCCCTGGTAATACTCTGTCGGATCCACCAGTGGGCGTAGGTACTGAACCGACAGCCTTTCGCTGAATCAAATTTCTCAACCCCCCGCTCCAAACCGATGTTCCCCTCCTGAATTAAATCCATCAGGTCCAAACCGCGACGCTGATACTTTTTGGCAACCGCCACCACCAGGCGCAGATTCGCTTGAATCATGTGCGCCTTAGCCCGTAGCCCCTCTCGGATAATCTGCTCGTCTTCCGGGCTGGGATCAACCTCGCCCTTAGTTTCTAAAAGCTGTAGGTAACACTGTACATGACGCGCTTCAAGTAATTCTTCTTCCCGGCTCAACATCGGCATACGACCAATCTCTTTCAGGTAGGCCCGTACAGAGTCTGCGGGGGTACTCCGCTGTTGGGGCTTAAACAACGCATTTTGCCCCTCTTCCGGCTCTTCTTCATCACTAGCGCCAAAATCAAGCCATTCAGTCGGATTCGCAATTTCAGGAAAGTCCACAATTTCAGGAAAGGCATTGATACTTGGGGACATTCAAACCTCCAAAACCCTCCGTTTGCGACAGTTATAGCACGATGCACCCACTTTTAAGGCGATCGCGCTCTTTTTCGATCCCCATAACTGAAACGACACTCTTCGAGTGTAAAACGGACCTTTCAAGTCAAGGGCGTGGAGCGCAGCGGAACGGCGAAGCGCACCCTTGACTAGTCTGAGTGCGCTACAATCTTGCATCCTCCAGGGGGCTGTTGATGGTTGACAGAGCGCAGAATTTAGATCACAACAGCCCCCTGGAGGATGCCCTGCGGCGAGCACATTTTCTTAAATTTGGACAAGCAAATCTTGCTCAACCTGTTGATGTGATTGAGCTTCTGGCATCAGGACCAGACCTTAGACTAAATCTGCCGTCGAACTTAACGAATCAGGTCAACTGGCCAGCAGATCGGGCGGGTTGAACAACGGTCCATATCCTTCATTCAGGGTTTGAGGGGGGAAAGGGGGGTCGTTGTCCGTGCTTTTGGAGGTTGTTTCAGAAATGGGTGGTGATTGGGTCTCTAGATCACCCGTCTGGGGGTCAACTATAAGCCCAGTGGGTGATCCCGCCGATTCTAGGTCATGACCAGCTCGTCGAATTGCCCTGCGATCCAGGATGGCCTTGAGTGTTTGCCAATGCCCTTGATTGAGGGAATAGACCCGAATCTTGGTGCCGAGGTGGTCCGGGTGATTAACGGTCCAACGAAATTCAATTTTAATCCCCATCTGAGACAGCAGTTGATGCACCACCTGTACATCACTCATCTCGTCATTGATGGTGAAATTCAGGTGAGCCTTAACGGTGGGTGCAAAGCGGCGGATCCCCTCTGTGATCGCCCCCAACTCCGCCTTGGTCCATTCCCTGCCTGCTGCTGCCTGTCGGATAAACTCGGTCAGCCCCAGGCGATCGCGAATTTCCCGTCTCAATTCAGTGCCAGAGATATCCCAAGGACAGAGACCTTGCCGCCAAGATGCTTGCCGCTCCAACGCATTGGCCGTGCGATCTAATGCCAATCCCTCGTATAGCTGGGCTTCAAGGTTGAGCAGCTCCCCTCTGGTGCGGCCTTCCCGGTCCAGCAGAATATCTTGGAGGGTTAGGGTTTCCAGCCCGTAAAACTCCTTAAGGTAGTATTTGGCGATCGCCCGTTGTTCGTCAGGTGAGGTAGTTTCCTTTTGTTCTAACGCCGAGACTTGGGGACTGGACAGGTCATCGGCATTGAGGATGGCATGGGCATCGGCCACTTTGATCGCCACACGGGATTCTTGGAGTAAGAGTTTCATGGAAACAGATCCCGGAGCGCGTTCAATAAAAACTTGATTACCCTCGTGCTTAAGCCGCACGAATAAGGCATCGCGCAGATGGTGCATGGAAAAATTCTGGGCCGCGCTGATTTGGGCAAAGAGTCGAATGTTGGGGTCGCTGGCCCAGTCGATGCGCTCCAAAGTACTTAGGGTGTCCGCCTTCAGGGAAGAACGGATGAGATCGACTGAGACACTGGTGCGTTCAAACAGATGCCCCTTCAGTTCAAGAGGATTCACCGAGCGCGAGACTTTGGAGAAATTGCGACCCGTGGGGGCACACCAGACTATACGCTCAACGGGTTGACGAACACGGGCCAGAGACTGAGCCATATCCGCATCGGTGCCAGAGACACCCATGAAAAGGCCATAAACCTTCCATATAATGTCTTGCACTTCAATCGAAGTTCCTGTGGCCACCGAAGGCGAACAAAGAATCAGGTCATATTCGTTTCGTCGGAGGACGGCATCCGGGTCGGCGATAAAAGCGCGTTCATCCTCCCCCCCGCTGGTATCGGAATTGATGAGCAATACCCGCTTGTCCGGTGCAATTTTGCCAACTAGGTCAAACAGCATCTTGCTGGTGGTCTTAGAGTCCGTCGTCACATAGATGACCTGTCCCGGTTCTTGTGCTTCGATATCCCGAATCAGCTTTTCACAAACAGTGGTCCGGTCGGGTGCTTCGACAAAGAGAACTGGATATCCTGCCACAGCATGGTCATTGCGGATCAGGAAAATAGGGGTTTCGTCTTGTCGCAATTCCTGGAGGTAATGCAGGGTGGCATTATCGAGATCGGCATCGGCGACAATGACTCGTTTAGCCGATTGAATCAGGGCACGGAATCGGGCCAGAATGGCAGGACGTTTGCCGTCTTTGTTGCAGGTGGCACTGGTTAAGAGGTGTCGCAGGACTTGACAGACTTCATCGATGACTAAATCGCAGCCTGCAAATTTGATGGGGTCGATGGCCAGCAGCGAATCAACACAGGTGCCGATGCGGAAGGTGTAGGAACTCCCTGCAATAAAGTCGCCTCCTTTCACCTTGTCAATGTCGCCTCGATAGTCGAAATCCAGACGATGACAGAGGTGACGGGCTAGGGCAACCCGGTGACTGGCCAAGATTGCTTGCTCTGAATCCTTGACCTGTTCGGCAATGAACTTGGTCTTTCCGGTCCCTTTGGGAGAGGCGATCGCCACAATACCCATATCCGGTAAATCCTTGATCTGGAGTGTAGCTAAATCGGCTTGGGCAATCCGCAACGATGGCGACCAGGTGAGGGTCTTCTGAAGTCGTTGGTCCAGTTTCCAATGCTCTAGGCGATAGGCTTGGTCGTAGAGGACTTGGAATGCTTCGGCAGAACGGTTCACGATGAAATCGTCCACCCCCTTTTCTGGGCCAGGAAGATCAACGACATGGACCACGCAATGGAAGGTCTCAAAGCAAAGACCTAACCGCTGGATGGCCTTGGCGACATTAGCAGCGGTCTTGGGTTTTTCGTCATGGTCAAAGCAAATGGTAATCCGTCGCCCCGAAGTGGCAAAGGGGAGCAGTTCTGGGATGAGTTGCGGGGGGATGGGGTTGCCCTGGTAATCCTTAGCCCGATAGCCGTTGAAGATCCCTGGAAGGGCGATCGCCACATATCCGGCACTCAGCACACTCGCGGCTTTCTTGGCTCCTTCGACGATGACCACTGGAAGATTGCGCTCTAACACCCAGGCCCAGAACCCGGTGTCTTCGGCGTGGGCGATCGCGGGGAGGGCGATCGCCTCTGGCAGCAAGGGAATGCCGAAGGTTTGATGGAGACGGGCCATGTATTCAGCTTCTAAACCGAGGTTAAGGGCGATGTTGAGACCGACTGACCAGGAGACGCGCAGGAAAAACGCTCTGGTTGGGGTTTTGGCGGGATGCTCATATTTAATCGATTTGCGCTTATCGGCCTTGTCGGTGCTGAGGCGTGGGGTATCCGGCTTAAAGGTTCCCCATTCCATCGGGTTCCAGTTGTCGAGGGGGTCGAGACCACTGCACCACCAACCCCCAGCGGCAGCAGAGGTATAGAGGTTGAGCCAATAGGATGAAAGGCGTCCGCTGTTGAGACGGTCGAGGTCTGGGGAGATGCAGAGGCGATCGTAGACGGCATCTCCACTCAGGCTCTGGACATTCAGAGTAATGATATCTGGTGGGATGCCACTGTTGAGCCACTCCTGGACATGGGGCGCTTGGATAGGGGTATTGAGGGCTGGCCCAATGGTAATAGGGAACCCAGCCTCAACTGCAAAAGGCATTGAGGGCATTGAAGTATTCTCCGTACTCTAGGTGCTGTGGCGGTTCTTTGGAGCGGGTTTCGGAGTACGGAATAAGAGTGCGATCGCTATGGTCAATACGCTTTTTGGCACAAACGTATTGCTATCTAAGCCTCATTTGGATTAGAATTATCGGCATAGCAATCTGGCTGACGTAATCTGGCTGTCTCAAAGCAAAATTAATGTCAACTTGGCTCTTGGGCCGTATTTCCCCTCTGTTTCCAGCAGTGGGGTTTTTACTTTTTAAACCCGCCTATTCTTCTTTTTGTCCTTTCGACCTCCTTTGGTTTTGCTCCGATGTCGTCTGGCGCAAAAACGCCTCCTACAGATCAAATAGGTATTTATTGATTGTGTCAAGCTGAAAAGCATCATCTTTTTTTCTTGTAAAGGTTTAAAGCGCTGGCTTACAGCTCAATCTGTGCCTGTTGTCGTTTGGCGATATGGTCTTGGGCACGGTTTACGATGGCATCTGCCGTATCGGGATGTTCTGCATAATCGCGGTCATAGAATTCTGATTTCATGGATTCGGCTAGATTGTCGGCCCGGTAGCCTTGCTTGAGACCGTAGACAGCCACGGTGTAGTTCACTTCCTCCCGAATCTCGCCGAGGAGATTGGAAACGGCAGACGGCGGTGCAGCTGCGGGATTCTCGCTGAGGTAGTTGAGCATTCGGACCTGCTGGTTGAGTTGGGCGGCTCTTTCGCCTAGGGCAAACTTAAGCTGCTGTTGAATTTGCGTCTTTTTCTCCTGGATGGCTCTTAGCCCGGATTTCTCACCAGTGGTTTGAGAGTGGACTACTGAGACTATTTGAGAGAATTAGGCCAGGGAAAAGAGCATTAGAGAATTCAATCATTCCGAAAAAGCCGTTTGAGCCTGAATGGGTCAGTAG
>JBAVRC010000014.1:0-1810 GCA_049694615.1 Thermosynechococcaceae cyanobacterium
GGCATGGGAGGCGATCGCCTCTCGAATTTGCTTGCCAGCCCCCCCCGTGCCCGATGCCATTCCGATTGCGGTTTTCAATACCTTGAACTGGGAGCGTTCTGAAGTGGTCTCGTGGCAAATTCCCGGCGATCTCCCCACCGATTGGGCCGTTTGGGGCGACCATGGCGCATGGCCCTACGCGAGCCACTCCCAGGAACGAACCTTGCATTTTATGCCCGATCCGATTCCCTCCTGCGGCTATCGTGTGTTTTGGTACGGACCAAGACAGGACACAGACCATATCCCAGCCTCCCCAAGCCGCTGGGTTTTAGACAATATGCTATTGCGGGTGGAGGTTTGCCCTAAAACCGGGACTTTAAAGTCGGTTTGGGATCAAGTGGCCGAGCGAGAAGTATTAGCCAGGGCAGGAAACCAACTCCAGTTCTTCCAAGACCAAGGACAGTATTGGGATGCCTGGAATATCGATCCTAATTATGCCAACTATGCCTTAGAAGCTGCCCAGCTCAAGGCGATCGCCTGGGTGAGTAATCATGGCATTCAACAGCGCTTGCGAGTGGAGTTGCAATGGCGACAGTCCGTCTTTATCCAAGATTATGTGTTGGACTGGGGGTCTTCTGTCTTAAAAATCGAAACCCAAGTCGATTGGCAAGAAACCCATGTTCTCATCAAAGCTGCTTTCCCGATCAGTCTTTCCGCCGAATTTGCGACCTACGAAATTCCCTGCGGGGCCATTCAGCGCCCGACTCTGCCCAATTCCCAACCTTTAACCGAGCATGAAAAAGCTAAATGGGAAGTCCCAGCCCTGCACTGGGCAGACCTGACATCGACTGACGGCAGCTATGGCGTGAGTTTGCTCAACGATTGCAAGTACGGTTACGATGCGCAACCTGATTGTTTGCGGTTGACGCTATTGCGGAGTCCAAGGTGGCCGGATCCGGCGTGCGATCGCGGTGAGCATCGGTTTACCTATGCTTTGTATCCTCATGGGGGAAGTTGGCAAACGGCCCATACGGTTCGGCGTGGGTACGAGCTGAATCGTCCATTATGTGCTCAGAGGGTTAAAGACGCCAATCATTCCAATGGCGATTTGAGTCCGGTTCAAAGTTTCTGGTCTGGGTTTGCGGACAATCTGGTTTTAATGGCGCTGAAGCAGTCGGAAGATTCAGCGCAGCATTGGATTACGCGAGTCTATGAGGCGCAGGGGCAATCGGCAAACATGGAGCCGACTGTAACCTTACCGCTCCAGTTTTCTGATCATCGTGACGGCCTTGAACGTGTTCTTCCAGAAAGCGATAGAACGATTGGACCGTGGCAAGTCCGAACCTATGGTTGGGTAAAAATGGGATCAACGCAACTGGGATGATTACGGGTCAGGCAGTTGATTGGGGTCAATTCCCTGCGATCGCAAATAGTCCTCTAACCGTTCCCTCGTTTGCCGTTCTTGTTCAGCGCGCTGGAATTCCTGGTCAGCCCGCTGGGATTCCTGTTGGACGCGTTGATGTTCAGCCTCCTCGGGGAGCGGAATGATCACTCCGTCTGCTGTATACCAACGTAATTGCTGTTGATGAATGCCCAGCTCTAAACCGAGTTGATCGCAAGACAATCTGCCGCTTGGGTTCGGTACAATGGCCGTATAGGTGCTGCCGACGAGCCGAAATCCCGCAAATTCCATCGTTTCAGGATGAAACCAGTAATACTCCGGCACCCGCCACACATCTTGATATAGGTCTTTCTTCTTCCCTCGGTCTACTTTTGCGGTGGAATCGGATAAAAGCTCAATGACCACATTCGGATATTTGCCCCCCTCTTC
>JBAVRC010000015.1:0-4782 GCA_049694615.1 Thermosynechococcaceae cyanobacterium
CTAATTAGAGCGGTTTTCATGCGATATAGAGGACAACATCTGGTCGGGGCAAACAGCCGTTCACCCCGACCAGATGTACCGCTGGAGTTGGCTGAGGCGATCGCAGTCCGTTTGACTGAGACCTTAATAAAGTCCATTAACACCATGAAGCGCATTCCAGAACCTGAGTTAATGAACGAGGCCGAGCAAGCACGGGCCTATGCCGAAGCAGACTTTGCCGAACCTCACAATCGTTGTATTGAGCTTTTGCTGCACGCCCTAGCCCATTTGCCTCAGACGGGCACTGCTGTCGATCTCGGCTGCGGATCGGGGGATGTTACGATTCGCCTAGCCCGCGCACTGCCGGAATGGTCGATCATGGGCTTAGATGGTTCTCCGATGATGCTGCACTACGCGCATCAAGCCGTTCAGCGGGAAGGTTTGGAAAAACGGATTGCCCTCCAGACAGTCTATCTGCCAGATGGGGCAACCCTCGGCGATCGCTTTGACCTTGTTTTCTCGAACAGTTTGCTGCATCATCTGGCCAATCCAATGGTGCTATGGCAGGCAGTCCATCAATGGGCGAAGCCGCAAGCTGCTATTTTTATCATGGATTTAATGCGTCCGAATTGCGCTGAAACCGCTGCCCAACTTGTGAATCAGTACGCTGCCCATGAACCGGAAGTCTTGCGTCGCGATTTCTACAATTCGCTTTTAGCGGCCTATCGCATCGATGAAGTGAAACACCAGCTCCAGCACGTACAGCTCGATTATTTGGAGGTAAAGCCTGCGAGCGATCGCCACTTCTACGTTTATGGTTGTCTTGCTCAGTAGGGGGAAGTCCAGCACTGTTTGTCTAAGCTATTTCTAAACATTCGACCAAACGCAGCCTCAGACAAAAGGCTAAACGGGCAGCCATAAGTCCAAGTGATATGCTCGAAGTATTGGCAGCAGATCTGAAGGCTTAGCGTATTTTGTAACACTTTTTCTTGTTCTTATCCTGCTCCAGAATTGGTATGGAACCTATGTATGCATTTCATGTGTTTTCTACAAAACCCATTATTGAAGGCAGACATATAAGTGCTCTGGAAACAAAATTCGATATAAATTCCTACTTCATTTCAAATAATTTAGATTTCCCAGACTATTCAATTTTATTGGCTCTACTTTTAGCTTTAAAATGGAAGCAACTTAATGGAAGAATAAAATTATATACGGACTCTTTAGCTGCTTCTATATTTCATGAATTAGGCATTTTAAGTATTTGGAATGATTATGACACAGAAGTTCTAGATAAAATAAATTGGACATCAATTAATCCAACTTTATTTTGGCCAGCAGTAAAATTCTTTGCTTATTTGAATGAAAAGTCACCATGTGTATACATCGATTTAGATTTAATTATTTGGAAAAATATTCATGAAATTTGCCATAAGAAAGATGTGCTATTCACTCATCAAGAATCAGTAAAAGATTCATATTGGTATTGCCAGAAAGAATACTTGAGAAGACCAGAAGGATACGAATTTAAAAAAGAATGGAGTTGGGAAATCCCTGCTGCAAATACATCATTAATTTACTTTGGCGATTCAAGCTTTAAAGATTATTACTCACAAGAGGCTTTACGCTATATTACCAATAATAGTGTCGATATTCTTGCAACAAAATCTGAAACTCCTGAATCTTTGTTTGCAGAACAGAGATTGTTGACCATGTGTGCAAAAGAAATGAGTTTAAAAGCCTTGCCCTTTATTGATGCAACGTGGAGTCCAATTCGCTCTAGATTTATCAAACATGATAAAAAATTAGGTGTTTGGAATTTTCATAAAATAGAAAATCAGCCATTGATTACACATGCTTGGTTTTATAAACGTCTCCTTGAGAGCAATGTAACCGCTCACGACATGTACTGCCGTAGTTTGGTTAAGATAATTCTAGATGAATTTCCTGATATTATAAAGTCTTTAAAAAATGCAAAGTTTATCGAAAAATATACTTGCAACTTACAACTAACTAAGTAAGACACCCCTGACTGATGTTACTTATCACCATAGTCCCAAGTGGGCCAGGAGTATTGGCATGTTCCCGACAATGATAGATATTGCTGCAAGTGCAGAGCATTTTTTCTTCCCCATTCGCAGTTTGACTACTCCATCTTTATTTGTTGAGGCTTTATCCCAAAAGGTTCAGCGCAGATCGCCAGTTGGAGTAACCCTCCGAGATGTTGGGACCCTTACCACCCTGGTTGAATTCAACGGCAGAAATGGTCAAACTCCCTTTTCAGGCTTGATTCAGGGCATTGATGGGAACTTTTATGGCACAACTTTTGAAGGCGGTACCTCTAACTTAGGGACAGTGTTCAAGATGAAGCCATCGGGTCCCCTCACGACGCTGGTGAACTTCAATAACAAGAATGGGAAAAATCCACGGGCTGGGTTGATTCAAACCCGCGATGGCAATTTTTATGGGACAGCGTGTCAAGGGGGTACATCAAACTCAGGCACCGTCTTTAGGATGAAATCCGATGGTACGCTCAAAACCCTAGTCAATTTTAAGGGGAGTAATGGGAGATGCCCCCGTGCCAGACTGCTCCAGGCCAAAGATGGCAATTTCTATGGTACGACCCAATTGGGTGGCACCCTAAACTCAGGTACAGTGTTCAGGATGAAGCCGGATGGAACGCTTACAACCTTGGTTAATTTCAGAGGGAGCAATGGTCTCAACCCCTATGCTGGACTGATTCAGGCTAGCGACGGCAATTTTTATGGCACGACTTTTTTTGGCGGCACATTTAATGATGGCACGGTATTCAGAATGAAGTCGGACGGCAGTCTCACAACCCTCGTTAACTTTAGCGGGACCAATGGGAAAGCTCCTGCTGCTGGGTTGATTCAGGCTAAGGATGGAAACTTCTACGGAACGACTCAAACGGGCGGCGCTTCCACTACTTTTGGTACAGTATTCCGAATGCAGCTCAATGGCACGCTCAAAACTCTGGTCAACTTCAACGAGATCAACGGGGCTTTTCCCAATGCCGAATTAATTCAGACCCGCGACAGCAAATTTTACGGAACAACATCCAACGGCGGCAGATCTGGATCGGGCACTATTTTCAGCATGACATCCAGCGGTAAAGTTACAACGCTGGTCAATTTCAATGGTGCAAATGGGTTATCTCCATATGCCGAACTCCTCCAGGCTAAAAATACGAATTTCTACGGAACCACCTCCAGCGGAGGACGGTCATTTGATGGCAACGTGTTTAAGCTCGTTTTACCGTAGTGGACCCAAGGAACAAAAACTATCCTCCTAAATGTCAGGTTTGGTGGTTTAGACGGACAATTATCGATTTTTGCCACCCGTGCTGGATGAATAGGCGGATGGTATTCGTCTAAACAATGGTTAGCCCTTTCCTATGTTCCAAAATCACGATTTCATTCTCTTTGATCTGGACGGAACGATTAGCGACCCGTTAGTAGGTATTGGTCGATCAATTAACTATGCTCTAGCACATTTTGGCTATGAGCCACTCAAACTTTCTGAGCTTGCCAAGTATGTTGGCCCACCACTTGATGAAACTTTCAAGAAAATCACAGGCAATGAAGCAGAATCTAAAGCTCTTATTGCAAAATATCGTGAGCGCTATAGAGATATTGGATATACTGAAAACAGCCTGTATCCGGGAATGGATGAAGTAATTATCGAACTTCACAAGGCTAATGTGCCCATAGCCTTGTGCACCTCGAAACGGCAGGATTTTGCTGAGTTAATCCTCGATATGTTTGGACTCACTCACTACTTTCAATTCATTAATTGTGGAGAAATTGGCGTACCAAAATCCCAGCAAATAGAGTTTTTGTTGTCGCAAGGACAAGTGAGTAAAGCTACAGTTATGATTGGCGATCGCGCAGTTGACATGATCGCCGCACACAAAAACGGTTTGAAAGCAGGCGGTGTTCTTTGGGGTTACGGTTCTTATTCTGAGCTGTTAAATGAGGCGCCGCTATATTTCTTCAAATCCCCACACGAATTACTTCAGCTCGCACATCAAGGCTAACCCTTCGTTGGAGCAGAATATAGCGTTACGATTTAGAAGATAGCTAAACTGCATCAATGGTCGCTCAACTCAAGGTCGTTATACGGTCATGGCCCGATTTTGTAGAATGGCGGGCTAAATGCTACAAACCGGCCCCCCATGGTGACCTGCGCTGAGTCCTCAGGCTCAACGGTATGCTGGTTTTGTCATCTTCCAAGTCTTGTCCGTCAGGGGCATTGCAACACAGACGAATTCCGAAAATATTGTCGCCTTGAATACATCATCTGAGGCAGCGATCGCATTAAGTGGAAAGCGAACGCTTGGTAACTCCCACTATCTTGCTGGGGGTTGATCCCATTCATGCGCAAATCATTCCTGTTTCGAGTTCCATCCGTTTAATTCAATGAGCCAGATCACTAATTTTTCTCAACGGTCCTTAATCCGTCAAAGTCGGTCATTCTTACAACGGTTCTGGCGAGCGGTTGCCCTATTCATTGCAACTTGGTGGCTCATTGCTGGATGTAGTAGCCCTTCGGCAAACGCTCCAACTCCTACAGCGGCTACAGATCAAGGCATAACTGTGGGCATGGTGATTGTCGGTCCTAAAAACGATGCGGGGTGGAACCAGGCCCATTTTGAGGGCATTCAAGACGCCATTAAGCAATTTCCAGGCGCAAAGCTGGAATATGTCGATAAGGTCAACCCTGCCGATCGCCCTAATGTGACTGGGGCACAAGTGGCGGATGATTTAATTGCTAAAGGTGCCA
>JBAVRC010000016.1:0-1747 GCA_049694615.1 Thermosynechococcaceae cyanobacterium
CGGGTGTAATTTCACCCGATTGCCCAATCAAGCTCTCTTCGTGTCGGTCTTTGACCCCAATCATATTCCAGTAGCGATAATTCGCGTTCGAAGCAAAAGATGCCTCCTTCGAGTCGAATAACCCGCCATCGTATGAATCGGGCCAATGGCGGAAATACTGCTGTACCCACCAAGGCAATGGGTAGTTACCCCTTGCTTTTGCACGCCATTGCAGTTCGTAGAACATCTGCTGATAGGCTTGAGGCATAAATTTCCTCCTTTGGCGAAAAACTTACTGTTTAGCTCTTGGAGATAGGCTTTATATTTTCTCTGAATGACCCTTTTAGGAAATTAAGGGTGAAAACCAATGGAAAGCGCAATCAGGAGCGAACCAACATAGACTTAGACTGGCGGGATCATCCTTACAATCCTTTCCAACCGAACACTGTACCAAAATCCGATCTACACAACGAGTCTTGAACAATCCAACTTATTCGATAAGACATTAATAACACAAGCTGAAAATATAAAAGTCCTTGCTGTACATTCTGTTCTGATTCAAGCTAGTCCCCTTGGAGCGAACTTAAGCAAACCCTCGCGAAACTACCGATAGTTCTGCGATAAACCAACAAAAATCTATGAAATCAATCCATCTCCGCCAAAACCTCAACTTCCTGAGGCCGTTTGGCCACAGCGCTATCCAACACTGCGATTTGCTGAATATCTAATTGCCTGGAGTTCCAGCCACATCGTCCTGTTACGTCATATCACAACATTTGTAGCGGAATCGGTTGACGCGGTGGCGGAAAAGCCTGATCCAACGCAGATCGCTCTGCCGGAGTCAATTGCAAGTCTAGGGCTGCTCGGTTTTCTGCGACTCGTTCGATTGAAGCCGATTTAGGAATTACAATTACCCCATCTTGATGCAGCAGCCATGCGATCGCAATTTGGGCTGGGGTGGCATGGCGTTCCTGGGCGATCGCCTTCAACGCCTGATGGTTCAACAATCGGCCTTGTTCAATCGGCGAGTAGGCCATGATGGGAATTTGATGCTGACGACACCAAGGCAGCACATCCCACTCGATGCCCCGTCGCGTCAAGTTGTAAAGCACCTGATTGACAGCGATATCCGGCCCCTGCGGTAACGCCCAAGCCTCATTGAGATCGTCGGCATCGAAATTGCTGACGCCAAAATCGAGAATTTTACCCGACGTTTTCAGGCTTTGAAATGCCTCCAAAGTTTCAGCCAATGGGATGTTGCCGCGCCAGTGGAGCAAATACAAATCCAGATAATTGGTGCCCAGTCGTTGCAACGTGCGATCGCAGGCCGCAATGGCCCCCTGGCGCGACGCATTGTGGGGATAAACCTTACTGACCAAGAAAACCGAAGATCGACAAGGGGCGATCGCCTCAGCAACCACGGTTTCAGCACCGCCTTCGCCATACATCTCAGCGGTATCGATCAGGGTCATGCCCAACGCAATGCCATGACGTAAAGCGGCGATTTCGGCGGGGCGGGAGGCATGGGATTCCCCCATGCGCCAAGTGCCCAATCCAAGTCTGGGCATTGCCGCACCGGAGGGAAGAAAGAGGGACTGCATCGGCAAAATACGGCTCTCGCTCAAAGGACCAGGGTCCACAACTAGCCAATTGTCTAGGATCAATCTGCCGAAACGACGGAAGCCCTATGCCATTCATTGGCGTCACAATCGGCGTAATTCTAAACCTGGAACCATTATGACAACCCTAACAGACCTTTCCCAAGACC
>JBAVRC010000017.1:0-1533 GCA_049694615.1 Thermosynechococcaceae cyanobacterium
GTGGTGGATTTTTCCAGCCCCAACATTGCCAAGGAAATGCATGTGGGCCATTTGCGCTCCACGATTATTGGAGATGCGATCGCCCGACTTTTGGAATTTCAGGGCCACGAGGTTTTGCGCCTGAACCATGTGGGGGACTGGGGCACCCAGTTCGGCATGTTGATTGCCTATCTGCGGGAAGCCTGCCCAGAAGCCTTGACGGCCTCGGATGTCATCGACTTGGGGGATTTGGTCGCCTTCTATAAACAAGCCAAACAGCGCTTCGATGCGGATGACGTCTTCCGGGAAACCGCTCGGACTGAGGTGGTGAAACTTCAGGGGGGCGATCCAGAGAGCCGCAAGGCTTGGGACCTATTGTGCAACCAATCGCGCCGCGAGTTTCAGGTGATTTACGATTGGCTGAATGTGCGGCTGACGGAGCGGGGCGAGTCGTTCTACAACCCCTATTTGGCGGATGTGCTCACGGATCTAAAGACTGCGGGGTTGTTGGTGGAAGATGCTGGGGCACAATGTGTGTTCTTGGAGGGTTTTACCAATAAAGATGGCGATCCGTTGCCGTTGATTGTGCAAAAGTCGGATGGCGCGTACAACTATGCCACCACAGACTTGGCGGCGGTGCGCTATCGAATTGGGCAAGATCGCGCCCAGCGCATTATCTATGTGACGGATGCGGGACAATCGTCTCATTTCGCCCAATTTTTCCAGGTGGCGCAACGAGCGGGTTGGGTGCCGGAGACGGTGACGTTAACCCATGTGCCCTTCGGCTTGGTGCAAGGGGAAGATGGCAAACGGCTCAAGACGCGCTCTGGGGACACGGTGCGGTTGCAGGATTTGCTGGATGAGGCGATCGCCCGTGCTCGTGCCGATCTCGAACAGCGGTTGCAAACGGAAGGGCGAACGGAAACCGCCGAGTTTATTGAGCAGACCGCCCGCACCGTGGGGCTGGATGCGGTGAAGTATGCGGATTTAAGCCAAAATCGCACCAGCAATTATATCTTTAGCTACGACAAGATGCTGGCGCTGCAAGGCAATACAGCGCCTTATATGTTGTATGCCTATGTTCGCATTCAAGGCATTAGCCGCAAAGGGAATATCGATTTTACCCAGTTAGGGGCAGGGATTCCCCTCAAATTGCAGGATGTGGCAGAACTGGTCTTGGTCAAACACCTGTTGCAATGGGCCGATATTTTGGCCTTGGCCAGCCAGGATTTAATGCTGAATCGGTTATGTCAGTATTTATTTGAACTCAGCCAGAAGTTCAATCAGTTTTACGATCGCTGCGCGGTGTTGCAAGCCCCGGAACCGGAGCGCACGACGCGGTTGGCCTTATGCGATGCAACCGCTCGTACCTTGAAGCTGGGTCTGTCGTTATTGGGGATTGCCGTATTGGAGCGGATGTAACGTGGGGGCTTGGCTGATGGAACAACGGCGATCGCCTCGTTCAATGGCCCCAAGGGATTTTAATGCTTCAATTTGGGCGGGGGTCAGCCCTTGAATTCCCGTAATATCCATCTCGTGAAATGGGCCTTGGGG
>JBAVRC010000018.1:0-5234 GCA_049694615.1 Thermosynechococcaceae cyanobacterium
TATCGAAAAGCGGCCTTTTCAACCTGGGGGACTCAACTACAGTTCTGCGATCGCCCGTTCGATCAGACGTCGCGTCAGGGTTTGAATCCCCGTATGGGTGTAGTAGTTCGTCGACATATCTAAGAACGCACCCAAATAGTCCAACTTGTCCTTGGACACCTCCACAAACTTTGTCAAATTGTCCACCACGGTTTCAGGTGTCAACCCACGTGAACTGACAAAATCGGTCATCCACCCCTTGACCGAGTCCATACTGCCCGTAATAAACGAGAGTTTGCCCGCCGAATCTCCCCCCGGAATCAGTTGACTGACCCCCTTAAAGGTATTGTTTTGCTCCAGATCCGTAGGAGACATCCCCTGCAATGTCGATAACCCTTTGAGGGCAAAATCGGGTCCCAGGGGCACCAAGCCGTCAAAGCATACGAGAGCCGCCATGCGCATGAGCGATTCGCCGCCGTAGTCGCCTAGGGCGGCCAGAAAATCGCCAATACTGTCCCCCGGTATGCCATTGATTTGGCAAAATGCGACCAATTCCACCACTAACTTGACTGAAAGATCGATGCTTTGAGCTTTTTCTGGCTTGGGTGTCAGGTTCTTTAAGAAGCCGAGAAACGAAATATCTTGACCCACTTTGTTGGCCATCGCCGCTGCACCTAGGGCACCGGAGGCGCTATCGACGGTTTGATAGAGCCACAGCGCATTTTGATAGCCCTGAGACTTGTCGTTAAACAAATAAACGGCGCGTTCGCCAATTTGTTGAATCAGCGCTTCGTCGGATTCGCCGGTCACCGCTTTGATGGTGTTATTAAAGCCCACCAGGTTTTGCCACTGGCCCGGAATCGCAAAATCCAGCGATCGCAGGGCCATGACAGTGATGCCCCCAGTAGGCAGTTCATCCACCAGCTCGTAAATGGGTTTGCTCATAGAAAATCCCTCGCAATGATGGGGTTATAGAATTAACGCAGTTTAGCTAAACCGTTTAAGTCGAAGCGGGCAATCCAATCTTGGCGATCGCTTTTCGTAAAGCCCGGATCGCGAGAGAGCACCTTCACCTGATAGCGATCGGCCACCAAAACGCCCGTTTGGGTTGTGCCCACTTCCACGGTCGGATAGCCTGCAATTTTTTCCGTACTTTGGGCGTATTTTTGGGCTGCTGTCGGGAGGCTAGCGGTATCGGAGATGGAGAGCATCGCCAAATCCTTGCCGTCTTGCTTTAGCTTAGCTTCAGCAAATCCCTTCTTTTCCTGGGTATAGACCCGTTCAAATCCAGCGGCAGGTTTGGGAAAGAAGGCGTTAAATTCACTGCCCTGGGTCGCGTCTTTGGCGACGGCCTTTGTTGCGTCGCGTTGGGTGCTTTCTTGTTGAACTTGGGCATAGGGAGAAGGCGGTTGACTGGTACAACCTGTACTGATCAAAAGTAGTCCGCACAGGCAAAGTGAGAGAAAAATGCTCCCCCAACGTTTGATGATGGGCATAGTTGTCTCCTTGAAGTCCGTAGAGTCGAAAATGCAGGATTTGTCTTAATGCTACGACGTACAATGCGTTCTTTCTCAATCAAACACCGATCAACACCCCGTCGTCCTGTCTGAACAGGGGAGCACTACACGGTCAACCCGCCAAGCTAGATCGATACATCTCGTACATCATCAGGCTACCCGCGATCGCCAAATTTAACGAGTCTGCTGTGCCCGTCATTGGAATCCGCACCAGTTGTTGACACAGGTTTCGCTGCGTTTGCGTCAGCCCTTGCCGCTCTTCGCCCAAAAACAGCAAGGTTGAAGGCGGGTGGGTCAGCCGATGCAGATCCATCGTGCCATCGGGGGATGCGCCAATGACAGTGCATTGGTGCTGCCGGACCCATCGTTGCAAGGCCGAAAGATCAGTGCGCACAAACGTCTGGCCAAAAATAGATCCCATTGAAGCCCGTATCACATCGGGGTCAAAGGGATCGATGCGCGAGCCAATTAAGATAAATCCTGCTCCGCCAAATGCGTCTGAAGTACGAATTAATGTTCCAAAATTTCCGGGTGATCGCACGGTTTCCAGAACGACCCAACAGAGTCCGGCAGATGGGGAGATCTCTGACAACCGCGACCAGGGTTGTATTGCGATCGCCCCGACACCTGAGGCCCGTTCTGTGCACGACACCTGACGGAATTGTTCTGGTGTTATAGATAGGCAAACTATCCCGGATCGCCGTGCTTGTCGCACGAGCTTTCGCGCCAGTGGCGCAGTCAACAGTTTTTCGCTATAGACAATTGTAGAAAGTTGGAACTGGTGGTCGTGTGCCCGAATGAAGTTACGCACGCCTTCGATATAGAACGTTTGGCAAGCATCGCGATAGGTGCGATCGCATTGCAGTTTGCGGATTTCGGCTAATGGGTCGAGTTGAACTGGTCGTGCATCATTCATCCTCCTATAGAGCATCTTGGCTCTTGGCGTTAGGACAGGGACACGATCATAACATGCAAATTTTTGTCTTACGCACCGTTGCTTTTGATTGAAAATTCGGCTTGCAACTGCTGCATCAACCAGTTTGCGGCGGCTGTATTCGTTTCTACGGCTAACCGCTCTAGGGTTTGTTCTAAAAGGAGGATCGGCAAACCCGTTAAAACTTGAGACACTTGGATAATCTCGTAAACGCCTGTTGCGTTTAACCCAAAAGCAAACAATCGCATCCCTTTCACATCAATGACCCAATATTCAGGAATACCTAAACTGGCATAAAGTTGCTTTTGCTCATCGAGATCAAGGTTGAGCGTCGTATCGGCCACCTCTCCTACCAAATCGGGCGGACGATGACCGGGTAAAATAATGCGACGCAGTTCTCCGGGGTGCCATTGTGGAGTATTGTCGCCTTTGTAAAGCACCAAATCCGGCGCACAGGCTTGGGTTTCCGGTTTTTCGATGAGGCAACGTCCGTAGGATTGCAGTGCCCAATCTGGGTGGAGAAATGCCCACACAAAGAAAATAGCCGTTAGCAAATCGCTAAAAGCAGCATGGCTTGGCCCTTCTGCACCCATATTGACCCATAACCATCCTTGGTAAAAGACAATTTTACGCCAATCTAGATCGGGGTTGTCCCGGATCTGAACATAGTCCTGCCAAGTGGCATCGCGCTGTTGCAGAATAGGCGCGGATTGAATCGGGGTGTCTAAGGCAATGGTCATCGGTCAGACCCTTTGCAAATGGGATAGGGCAATCGTTGCGCACCAAGCGTCCGCATCTCGGTTCTATGATAACGTCCCGATCAAGCCGCTATTTTGGCCAGCCCATGGATCCGTTGGCCTTCAAGGACCCCATTGAGCGGCGATCGGCATCCGCCAGCCCGTACCAAAGGCCCGATCCGTTATTTTGAGACCGGGAGCTGCTTGCTGCCGCTTAAATTCAGCCCGTTTCACCAGGTTCAAAACACGCTCCACGATGGCCCCATCATGGCCACTGGCAATAATCTCAATCTGAGATTGGTGTTGGTCGATATAGCGATACAAAATATCGTCCAGGACATCATAGGGAGGTAAGGAATCTTGATCCAGTTGTCCCGGTTTTAACTCTGCACTCGGCGGTTTGGTCAAGATCGACTGGGGAATGATTTCGGCAGTCGCATCCCGACCTTTCCATCCCATATTCTGCACCCAAGCCTGGGACTCTGGGCTATTTAACCAGTTGCATAATTCATAGACGCGGGTTTTGGGCACATCGGCGATCGCAGCCAGCCCGCCGCTCATATCCCCATAAAGGGTGCAATATCCCACCGCTACCTCGGACTTATTCCCCGTCGAAATCAGCAGTCGATGGAATTTATTGGCGATCGCCATTAATAAATTGCCACGAATCCGGGCTTGAATATTTTCCTCTGCCACTCCAAATTCGGTGCCTGCAAACAAAGGGGATAGGGTCCGGTCAAACCCTTCCATCAGATCGCCAATGGGCAAGATTTGAGTTTCCATGTCCAGATTTTGGGCCAGTACCAGGGCATCTTTCACCGAATGCTCGGAGCTATAGGGCGATGGCATCAGAATGCCCAGCACATTCTCCGACCCCACCGCTGCCACGGCGATCGCCCCCACCAATGCCGAATCGATACCGCCGCTGAGGCCCAATACCACTTGTCGGAATCCGCATTTTCGGGCATAGTCTCGCACCCCTAACACCAGGGCACACCACAGTTCCGCCATTGGGGACAGATGGGGGGACTGCTGGACAGAAATCATCTCTCGACGGCCCTGATCGAAGTCGGCCCACAGCAAATCGGCCTCAAACCCTTTGCCCCGTCCCACGACCTCGCCTTGACCGTTCACCACAACGCTCCGCCCATCGAAAATAAGGTCATCATTGCCGCCCACTTGGTTTGCATACAAAAGGGGGATGCCATATCGATGTGCCATGTGACGCAGTAGAGATTCTCGTAAGGTTTGTTTGCCTGCACAAAAGGGGGATGCGGATAAATTCGCCACGAAATCAATGCGTTGGTTGGCCAAGTCGGCCACTGGATTGGCGGTATAACTGCGGCGACCCCAAAAGGAGTCTTCATTCCAAAGGTCTTCGCAAATGGTAATACCAATACGGATTCCATCCAACTCCATCACATCGCTGGTTCGTCCCGAAGCAAAGTAACGATGTTCATCAAACACATCGTAGGTCGGCAACAGCCGTTTATGAAAGCGATGCCGAACCTGTCCTCCCTCGACCCAGACCATGCTGTTGAACAAGGGTTTTTCGCCTAAAGTCGTGGCTGCAGCATTGCGATCAACCGTGCCAATCAGCACGGCTAAAGATGGAGGCAATTGCGGCATGAGGGTGTCTAACCCCTTCTCCAGAACATCGATAAAGGCTGGATTTAACAGCAGATCGCGGGGCGGGTAGCCACACAGGGATAGTTCAGGGGTCAGTAACAACCGGGCTCCGCCAGCGGCGGCAGCTTGGGCCGCCGTTAAGATCTGTGCGGCATTCTCGGCAATATCCCCGATGAGCGGATTGAGTTGGGCGATCGCAATTTTCATGGGTTGTGTCGCTTTGCGTTGCTGTCTCTGCCCAGTAGAGCCAAATACGGCTCAAGTCTTATTCTGACTTAAGGTAGACCATACATGAAATGGGGATTCAAACACGATGCAACGACTAATCAGAATCGCTGCGGGGTATTTCGTCGGGTTAGCTGGTTTTTGCGGTATGGTCCCGATGGCGATCGCCCAAGTTCCAGCCGCCCCCCTCTGTCCGGCACAACTCGGTCCGGC
>JBAVRC010000019.1:0-4407 GCA_049694615.1 Thermosynechococcaceae cyanobacterium
CTTTCGATGTGTTTTGAAGCCTGATTGAGAACGATGATGGAAAAAACCTACCTACCCCCAGCCTCCCCGACCGATCAAAAATGGTTTGTCGTTGATGCTGCCGATCAACGCTTAGGCCGTTTAGCCACGCAAATTGCGATGGTGTTACGGGGAAAACATAAACCCCAATATACGCCGTTCATGGATACGGGCGATTTTGTAATTGTCGTGAATGCCGAGAAAGTCGATGTCACGGGCAAAAAACGGCAGCAAAAGCTCTACCGTCGCCATTCGGGTCGTCCCGGCGGGATGAAGACAGAGGTCTTTGACGACTTGCAAAAGCGTTTGCCAGAGCGGATTATTGAAAAGGCCGTTAAGGGGATGTTGCCGAAAAACACCCTTGGGCGTCAACTTTTCACAAAACTGAAGGTCTATGCCGGACCCGACCATCCCCATCAGTCCCAAAAACCCGAAATCTTGAAGATTGAAACGATTCCAGGAGCCACCCGCTAATGCAAACCACTGACTCTTCCAATCGCGTCGCGTACATGGGTACCGGGCGTCGTAAATCTTCTGTTGTGCGGGTTCGCCTTGTGCCCGGTAACGGCAAGCTGGTGATCAATGGCAAACCGGGGGAAGAATACCTTCAGTTCAACCCAACCTATTTGGGACTGGCGAAGGCTCCCTTGGAAACGCTAGGACTGGAAAATGAGTACGACATTCTGGTGAATGCTAAGGGTGGTGGACTCACGGGTCAGGCCGATTCCATTCGGATGGGTGTTGCCCGTGCCTTGTGTCAATTGGATCCTGACAATCGCAAACCCCTTAAGATTGAAGGGTACTTGACACGGGATCCCCGTGCCAAAGAACGGAGAAAGTATGGTCTGCGGAAAGCCCGCAAAGCGCCGCAGTACTCGAAACGTTAAGCTGCCCGGGTTTTATTTTATTTTCATTCCACCTTTATTCCACAGGAGATTGTCTTATGGCTAAACCCGGCATTCACCCGGAGTGGTACCCGGAGGCTCAGGTTTTTTGCGATGGCGAAGTGATTATGACCGTCGGCTCCACTCAACCGAAGCTCAATGTTGATATTTGGTCTGGCAACCATCCGTTCTATACCGGAACCCAGAAGATTATTGATACCGAAGGTCGCGTTGAACGGTTTAAGCGCAAGTACGGTATGAAGTAAGGCTGTGATCGCCCTTTGGCTAAGGTTTTACTGCGTGCATTATTTTAAGAGATGATGGGGTGTTCTAGGATTAGGGCACCCCATCCTTATTTCCGACCCTTGCCCATGGATGTTACTGATCTCCGCTGACAATTTTGAATTGACCCGATCAAGATGGGAACCACGGTGGCGACCAATGCCCTACTGGAGCGCAAAGGCGATCGCACGCTCTTCGTCACAACCCAAGGCTTCCGGGATGTTTACCAGAAGATCCTGATTTAATCGATTGGTAAAATGGGTTAGCGGGCAGAATTTTTGACCGCTAACCCTTATCCCATAATCTCCAACGTGCCCACCATACCCGCCTCAGTATGGCCGGGAACTGTACAGCGGAGCGTATAAGTTCCCGCCCGCATGGGGACAAAAACCCAGTCGGCCTGGGTACCTGATCGCAGTTCCAGTTCATGAATCGCCCCTTTCACTTCTACGTTGCCGGCATCCACCTTTTGCGACCAAATGCCATCGGCAAAATCTTTAGCCGTAAAGTAATGCTTCGATGGGCTAGGGTTTTGCAACGACAGCAAATAGCGCTTCCCAGCCTGAAACTGAAGATGATCAGGGAAAAATTTCAACTCCCCGGCCTCATTGCCCAACTGTACCTTCACCACAATGGGATCTCGTTTAGCTAGGGGAACAGCGGCGATCGGCTGACCCAAGGGCCAGAGCGCAAAACAGCAACTCATGACCAGAGCGATCGCCACGCCAACGATGGACACAAAGGAAAATCTGCGCTGAAGCATAAAGGGTACTTCCCCGCCGAAAGGACTGAACCTGTTCTGATGGCCAGGTTCTAGCACCATCATAGTCGGGAAGCAATGCATTCCCTAACGAAACATCTGCACCACATAAATGCGATCGCGAGATGCCGCCACACCAAACCCGAATCGACCATATTGACCATTCAGCAGATTGGCGCGATGTCCTGGGCTATTCATCCACATCCGCTCAAAATAGGGCAGTTTTTGGGAGGCAATATCGGCTTGTGCCCGATAGGGGGCATCCAGCATGGCAATGTTTTCGGCAGCCCCGCCCTGACCGCCCACAGCGGCAAAGCGATCAGAAGGGGTGCGCCCCTCTGGCGTATAGTGGCTGAAATAATTACGTTGGAGCATATCTTCCGCATGGCGTTGGGCAGCTTGAGTCAGCAACCGATCCGCTTGCACAGGCGAGCGCCCGTATCGGGCGCGATCGCGGTTGGCCAGGGCTAAAGCAATTTGCTGGTAGTTGCGAACCCCTTGACGGGGAGAAAAAGCGAGAACCTGGGCAGGGGCGACTGATCGCGTCAGGGGTAGAGGTGTTTGCAGGTCTCCTAGGAGGAGAGTCAAGCCACCCGCAGCACAAAGAGAGAGCGCAAAAATCTTGCGTGAGAAATAATTCAAGCAATTTAACCTCTTCTACATAACCTTCGACACACCTGCCCGTAGACGGGAGGGTCAAGATTATGTTTCCCCTTGATGGAGAGAAAGGATCGCCAGAACCTTTTTGTATCAAGTACTACAGACTGCAGCCTTGTCTGCTGCTATAAGCGGGGCTAGAACAAATCCCGTACATCGGCCACCTCGCCCTTAATGGCTGCTGCGGCCACCATCGCTGGACTCATGAGAAGCGTTCGCCCCGATGCCGACCCTTGGCGACCCTTGAAATTGCGATTTGACGAGGAGGCACTCATTTGCCGCCCCTGCAACTTATCCGGGTTCATGGCCAAACACATCGAACATCCCGGTTCGCGCCATTCAAACCCGGCTGCAACAAACACCTGGTCCAGCCCTTCAGCTTCGGCTTGTTGTTTCACCCGCTCCGAACCAGGCACCACAAATGCCTTGATGCCCTGCGCCACCTGTCGCCCTTGGGCCACCTTGGCCGCTTCCCGTAGGTCGCTAATGCGGCCATTGGTACAACTGCCAATAAAACACACATCGATTTTGGTACCGCGAATGGGGGCTCCTGGAGCCAGATCCATGTAGGCATAAGCTTCTTGGGCAATGAATCGCTCCGCCTCTGGCAAGGCATCTGGAGCCGGAATCATCTCATCGATGCCAATGCCTTGGCTGGGGGTGATTCCCCAGGTGATGGTCGGCGCAATCTCATCGGCCTGGAAGACCACCACATCGTCGTATTCGGCATCAGCATCGCTACACAGGCTGGTCCACCAAGCCACGGCTTGCTCCCACTCGGTGCCTTGGGGGGCAAAGTCTCGCCCTTGGAGGTAGTCGAATGTGGTTTGATCGGGGTTCATGTAGCCGCACCGTGCCCCGCCTTCGATGGCCATGTTGCACACGGTCATGCGCTCTTCCATGGTCATTTGGGCAAAGGTGGTTCCGGCAAATTCGTAGGCGTGGCCAACGCCACCCTGGACTCCCAAGGTGCGAATGATATGCAAAATCACATCTTTGGCATATACCCCAGTTGGCAAAGTCCCGTTCACCTCGACGCGCCGGACTTTTAACTTGGCTAAGGCGAGGGTTTGGGAGGCCAACACATCCCGCACTTGACTGGTCCCAATGCCAAAGGCGATCGCCCCAAAGGCTCCGTGGGTAGAGGTGTGGCTGTCGCCGCAGGCAATGGTCATGCCGGGTTGGGTTAACCCCTGTTCCGGGGCAATGACATGGACAATACCCTGTTTGCCGGAGCCAACGTTATAAAACCGGATGCTGTTTTGGGCACAGTTTTGCTCTAGAGCTTGCATCATCTCCTCGGCCAAGGGGTCGGCAAAGGGACGGGATTGATCTTCGGTGGGCACAATATGGTCCACCGTGGCCACCGTGCGTTCTGGGAACAAGACCTTCAGCCCGCGATCGCGCAGCATGGCAAAGGCTTGGGGGCTAGTCACTTCATGGATCAGGTGTAGACCAATCAACAATTGGGTTTGTCCAGACGGCAATACGCGCACCGTATGCAAATCCCAGACTTTATCGAAGAGGGTGCCTCGGCTCATGGTGGGGGTTTATGGGTAGAGGGATGAAGGGTTGGTTGGAAGCGTTCAATTAGCGATAAGAGGGATCGTAGGATTGACCCGGTTCGGTCCGCACGGAGCGGCTCCGAGCTTTTGCTTCAGCAGCGCTGGCTTTCAAGGCTTTGAGACGGGCCTCGATTTGCTTCCGTTTGCGTTTGCTGGGGGTTTGTTCGGTCAAGACTTTGAGGGCGCTACCCAGGCTTTTGTAGGCATTAGGAAGGGTGTAGCCGAAGCGAGTTGCTAGGGC
>JBAVRC010000020.1:0-12981 GCA_049694615.1 Thermosynechococcaceae cyanobacterium
CCCTGACTACCTTGATCAAAGGTAGTTTCAATAATGGCGCTTATTTCCGAGCGGGTTTGATTCAAACCAGTGATGGTAAGTTCTATGGCACAAGTGCGGGTGGGGGGAACTTGTTGATTTGTGGCCCTACTTGCGGCACGGTGTTCCGTATGACTGTGACACCGTAAGGAACTTCTGTTCCTACCCATCCCGTCCCCACCAAATAAACCCTTGGCGATCTGACAGTTTGCAGCCTGGAAACATCCAGGCTGCAAAGGGAGAACTGCGACCCTGTGGGATGCGAGGCATTGATCAGGATGGGCAGATTCGGATTTCTGAGGTGCCGCAAGAAGTTGGCGATCGCGCTCAGTTCTCGTCACTTTTCTCGATTTTGGCACAATCGATCCTGCCAAAGATCCCGTTCACCCGCCGCCAAAAATTCTCAGATTGGCCAAAGAACCGGGATACGATGAATGTGCAACAGGATTTTATGCCATGATATCGTGCAGTTACAGCTATCAGCTTACGTCTCATCCAGTCGTTAACAATTAATGATTAAGCTCAAGAATATGTCCAGTTGCAGGGAAAGACTCATTCCCATTAAGTTTTCCCGTCTTTGTCTCTATAATCTTGAAGCCCTCGCCTAGGTAGAGATGTAAAGCTGCATCATTACCACTCAGTACAGATGTAGATACAGTTTTACCGCATCGATCAATCGCTTGGCGCAACAATTTTTTGCCAATTCCTTGTCGATAGTAGTCGGGTGACACATACAACCAAGTCACCTCATCATCGGCAAAGGCGATAAATCCAACTACAGCTTCATCATCGCAAGCCACCCAAACTTCTCCTTCAAATAACTCCTCATTCTCGAAGGTAGCCGCTAATGAGAGAAATGCTTCAACACCAACTGAAGCTCTCAATTCATCTAATCTTGCTCGATCATGAATATCTGCAATAGCGTCCCAATCTTCAGAGTTATATTTCCTTAGCTGTATCATAAAAAGCGCTTAGATTTTTATCCGCCTATTTAGACCCTAACGCTACGCCAGTCCTAGCTTCTGCAAAACTGATGCGGTGGAAACAATATGACGGTCCAGCCCCAGCTTCTGGGGTTCAATACCCAAGGCTAGCCCGATCAGTTGCGGGAAGTGCAATACAGGCAAACCGAGTTTCACGCCAATGTTTTTTTCCACTTCCGGTTGGCGAGAATCCAGATTGAGGTGGCACAGGGGGCAAGGCGTGACCATACAATCCGCCCCGGCTGCGATCGCCTCTTGGATGCGTCCCCCAGCCATTTTGAAGGATTGTTCGGTGGCATAACTGGAAATAGGCCAGCCGCAACATTGGGTTCGTCCCGGATAGAGAACAGGCGTTGCCCCCAGGGTTTCAAACACGCGTTCTAGGGATTTGGGATTAAACGGATCGTCAAAGGGCAAGGTATCTTGTGCCCGGAGCAGGTAACAGCCATAAAATGCCGCACACTTTAAGCCGCTGAGTTTGCGTCGAACCTCTCCCGCCAGTCGTTCTAGGCCATAGTCTCCCACAATGGCCCAGAGCATATGGGTGACCTCAGTGCTGCCCTCATAGGGATGGCACCCTTGCTCTTGCAGCAACCCATTCACTTCTTGAAAATAGTCTGGGTCTTGGTTTTTTGCCGCCTTGAGCCGCTCATCCACATGCCCGATGACCCCCTGACAGGTGCTGCAATGGGTCAATAAGGGCAACTTTAATGCTTCAGCCAAGGCAATATTCCGGGCATTAACCGTATCTTCCAGCAGTTGAGAGCTTTCCTTAAAGGTACCGGATCCACAGCAGGCCGCTTGTTTAAGCTCAATTAACTCAATGCCCAACGCCTGCGTGACTTCATGGGTGGACTGGTACAGTTCCCGACAAGCCCCTTGGGCCACACAGCCCGGATAATAAGCATATTTCAAAGCAGAGGATGGCATGGGCAAGGTTCCAAACCTACAGAAATTTTAGATGGGATGCGGTCAGCAATTCTGGATGGGATGCGTTACAACCGTGGGGGCGCACAGCCGTGCGCCCCTACAAATGTTTTAACGATCCACCGACCCCATAATGACATCGATGCTGCCCAGAATGGCCACCACATCCGCCACCTTATTGCCCTGAACCAACTGGGGCAAGATTTGCAGATTGTTAAAGTCCGGGGCACGAATTTTCCATCGCCACGGAAAAACATTATCGTTGCCGATCAGGTAAATGCCCAACTCGCCCTTGCCCGTTTCAACCCGTGCATAGAGTTCCCCTTCCGGGATCTTGGCCGTGGGGGCCAATTTTTTACCCAGGAATTGGTAATCAAACTCATTCCACTGAGACTTTTTACCTTCTGCCATGCGCTTGGCTTCCAGGTTTTCGTAGGGGCCGCCCGGTAGTCCAGCTAGGGCCTGTTTAATAATTTTGACCGACTCCCGCATTTCGCGAATCCGCACCACATAACGGGCTAAGCAGTCGCCATCGGTTTCCCATTGCACCTCCCACTCGAAGTCGTCATAACATTCGTAATGATCGACGCGACGCAAATCCCAGTTCACGCCTGAGGCCCGTAGCATGGGACCGGACAGTCCCCAGTTGATGGCCTCGTCGCGGGTAATGGTACCAATGTCTTCGAGCCGTTTTCTAAAGATCGGGTTGTTGGTGATCAGCCGCTCGTACTCGTCCACCTTGGGCAAAAAGTAATCGCAGAAGTCGATGCACTTGGAAACCCAGCCGTAGGTTAAGTCAGCGGCAACGCCCCCCATGCGGAAATAGTTGTTATTGATAAATCGCATGCCAGTGGCGGCTTCAAACAAATCGTAGATGATCTCCCGCTCTCGGAAGATATAAAAGAAGGGGGTTTGGGCACCCACGTCAGCCAGAAACGGTCCCAACCAGAGCAGGTGGTTGGCAATCCGGTTCAGCTCTAACATAATGACGCGGATGTAGCTGGCCCGCTTCGGCACTTTAAGATTGGCCAATTTCTCCGGCGCATTAACCGTTACGGCCTCGTTGAACATGCCTGCGGCGTAATCCCAGCGACTGACGTAGGGCACAAACATAATGTTGGTGCGGTTCTCGGCAATTTTTCCATGCCGCGATGCAGGTACCCAATGACGGGTTCACAATCGATGACGTTTTCGCCATCTAAAGTCACCATGAGCCGCAATACCCCGTGCATAGAGGGGTGGTGCGGTCCCATGTTTAGCACCATTGGCTCGGTTCTGGTCTCAATTGTGGTCATAGACGACTACGTTCCTTGGTGTGCAGGCGATCGCGCAAAAGTTGACGAATAGGGCCAGTCGCAAGTTTGTCATTGGGCTTGGCCGGCGACGGATTGCGGAACTCAAAATTGCCCTTTTCCATGGTACCGAAGTTTGCCCAATTCGTTCGTGAAACTCATAGCAGCCCTTCTAATTGCAGTTCCTCAATGGCCTGCAATCCGCGTGGATCCCCTAATCTAAGGAGGGCATTTCTGGCATCTTCTTGAACCCCTAAATCGGCATCGGATAAGGCAGCAATGAGCGCTTCAATGCCCTGACAATAGCATTCATTGACTGGAATAGCCTGACAGAGCTGTCCTAAGGCCCAAGCACAGTTACTGCGCACAGCAGGCAATCGATCTTCGATCAGCGCCGTTACCACGGTCGGAATGGCGGCCATCGCCACCTCTGCATCGACATCCGCCATTTGTCCGATGGAACTGGCGGCCCACAGCCGCACCGCTGCAATATCGGTTTGCAGCGCATCCAGTAAGGGGGCCAAGGAACGGCGATCGCGACAGTTCCCCAAGGCCCAGACCACCCCCTTGCGGACATAGCCGTTCCAGTCCTGGTGATATTGCTGAATTAAGGGTTCAACCGCATCCAAACTGGGATTCCGCCCCAAGGCATAGGCTACGCTCACCCGCACCAAGGGACAACCATCGGCCAGCAACCGAATCAAATGGGCCGTGGCACGCGGATCTTGGATCTCGCAAAACGCCCGTGCGGCAATCATCCGCTGGGTGGTATCCGGCGCACTGAGTAACCCCAACATTTCTTCGACATCCGGCTGCTCCGCCTCCGCCATTGCATCATCAATGGGGGCGAGGCGATCCAACGGACTTTCTAGGGCATCATCCGCATTCAGCAGGTTAAAGTCATCTTCATCGTACATATTTGTAACTTTACAGCACTCCGCTAGACTGTTAAAGTGCGCTGCCATTGCGTTGATGGGGTGTCAGGAGCCTATTCTCCCACCTCTCGATTCGTTTTGCTGGATCGCCTTGACCCGTGCGCTCGAACATTGAATCGGCAACCTAGCGTATCCCCCTATTTTGTCTCTCGAACTGAAACCAAAGGAAGCAATGCGGTTATCTCAAATGCTGATGGCAACGCTACGGGAAGATCCCGCAGAGGCTGAAATTCCCAGTCATAAACTGTTGCTGCGGGCGGGCTATATTCGCCGCATTGGGAGCGGAGTCTATGTGTATCTGCCCCTCATGTGGCGCGTCCTCAAAAAAGTCAGCCAGATTGTCCGCGAAGAGATGGACGCAACCGGAGCCCAAGAATGTTTGTTGCCGCAACTCCAACCCGCTGAACTGTGGCAAGAGTCGGGGCGCTGGGATACCTACACCAAAGCCGAAGGCATCATGTTTGCCCTGCGCGATCGCCAAGATCGGGAACTGGGACTGGGGCCCACCCACGAAGAGGTCATCACCACCGTGGCACGGGATATGATTCGGTCCTACCGCCAACTGCCCCTGCATCTCTACCAAATTCAGACCAAATTCCGCGACGAAATTCGGCCCCGCTTTGGCTTAATGCGGGGTCGCGAATTCATCATGAAAGACGGTTACTCCTTCCATGCCGACACCGAAAGCCTGAAAGCCACCTACCAGGACATGTACCAGGCGTACACCAATATGTTGCGCCGCTGCGGGTTGACCTTCCGCGCCGTGGAAGCCGATTCTGGAGCCATTGGCGGCTCAGGATCCCATGAGTTTATGGTGCTGGCGGAGGCCGGAGAGGACGAGGTGCTCTACACCGAAGATGGTTGCTACGCGGCCAACGTGGAAAAAGCCGTTTCTCTGCCGCCCGATGCGGCATCCTCTCCCTTTAGCAAACTGGCGGTGCAAGACACCCCCCAAGCCAACACAATAGAGACGCTCTGCCAACAACTGGACTGCGACCCCACAATCATCGTTAAACAGGTTTTGTATCAGGCCACCTATGACAATGGCCAGTTGGTTCTGGTGCTGGTCAGTCTGCGTGGCGATCAGGAGATTAACGAGGTCAAACTCAACAACGAACTGGTTAAGGTGGCGGCCCATTATGGGGGGAAGGCGGTCTTGAGTTTAGCGATCGCTGAGCTTCGCACCAAGAGTCCGCACCCAGAGTCCGCCGATGCCGAAACCCAAACCACCTGGGCCAAATCAACCCTGCCCTATGGCTACCTCGGACCGGATTTGACCGATGATGCGATCCAAAACAAAACCGGGGTTGCCCCGCAGTTTCTCCGCATGGCCGATCAAACGGTGGTGGAGATGAAACACTTTGTGACGGGGGCCAATGTCCTCGACCAGCATCGGGTCGGAGCCAATTGGGGTAAAACCCTGCCCTTACCCAAGTTAGTGGTGGATATTCGCAAAGCCAATGCAGGCGATCGCGCGGTTCATGACCCCACCCAGTGTCTCAAAACCGCACGGGGCATTGAAATCGGCCATATTTTTCAATTGGGTACCAAATACTCTGCTGTCATGGGAGCCACCTACACCAACGAACAGGGCGAGGCCATTCCCTTGGTCATGGGATGTTACGGGGTTGGCGTGTCGCGTTTGGCCCAAGCAGCGGTGGAACAATCCCACGACAAAGACGGTATTATCTGGCCTGTGGCGATCGCCCCCTATCAGGTCATTGTGGTGATTCCCAACCTGAAGGACGCGGCCCAAGTCGAAGCAGCGGAACAGCTTTATCAGGATCTCAAGGCCGCAGGCATCGACACCCTTTTGGATGATCGCGATGAACGCATGGGGGTTAAGTTCAAAGATGCTGAACTGATTGGGATTCCCTATCGGGTGGTGACGGGGCGATCGCTGGCCCAAGGCAAAGTCGAGGTGGTGAAACGGGTGGATCGTAGCACCGTCGATATCCCCTTAACTGAGGTCGTCTCGACCCTGCAAACCTGGATAGCCGAGGCGATCGCCTAAGGAACTCATCGGAACCAGGAACAGTCCCGATTCGTAAGCAACACAGTATCCTGAAAGCAGATGGAGTGGAAGGAGTATAGCAATCCATGATTAAACCTCGAATGCGCATCTTTGGGGTGTTTTTCGGCATCCTGCTGATGGCTTTACCGTTCGGGCTAGTGGGGTGTTTGGAAACCAAGACTCCTTCAGATGGATCGTCTTCGGTCTCTCCAACCCCCTCGGAGACTGTTTCCCCCACCCCTGAACCGTCCGAGGCTGCGAGCAGTTCGCCCACCGCCGAGCCAACGGAGGTCAAGGCGGAGGTGTACTGGTTGCAATCTACTGCCAACAAACTCGAACTGACGCCCGCCCAAGTTAAGCTGAGTGCCAACGACAGTTCTTCGGAAGCCCAACTCACAGCAGCCTTAGAGCGACTGCTCCAGGGGCCAGCCAATAGCGATGTCACCAGTTCCATTCCGGCGGAGACCAAGCTCAACACCCTGAAGGTTGAAGCCGACGGGGTTCACGTGGATTTGAGCAAAGCCTTCACCAGTGGGGGCGGCAGTACGTCCATGCAAGGGCGATTGGGACAGGTCATCTACACCGCCAGCAGCCTCAATCCCGCCAAGCCTGTGTGGCTTTCCATTGATGGCGAACCCCTTAAAACCCTGGGTGGCGAGGGGCTAGAAGTCTCTCAGCCCATGACTCGCCAGGAATTCGATAAGAATTTTTCCCTTTGATTTCGCTGAAAAACCTGAGTGGCCCTATTCATCCCAACTTTGGGAAACGAACCATCACATAAGCAAAAATACCCAGATTGAGTAAAAAAACCAGGAGTTTCAGGACCGAGAACTGGAGATGTAACTCGTAAATTTCCGGGGGAATGGAGAGGCCCACTAAAACAAGCACCAGCCATCGACCCCAGGCTTTTTCCAGCCATAGCCCCGCTGCTTCCGCAAAAGATAAACCCGAATAGATCCCAGCAATCAAAGCGCCAAAGGCTAAGGTGCGCGGTTTGAGTTGCAAAATATGTTCGGTTACCCAAGCAATTAGGCCATGATGGTGAGCCAACATAAAGTTGGCGGACCACTCTTGCAAGGCATTGAAGTGACGATAGGCCACTAGAATGCTGATGGCACTAACCCCAAAGAGGATGGCGGTAAAGACCTTATAGGCGACGATGACGATTAAAGCAGGCGGGCGTGGGCGCATAGATTGGGCTAATCCCTGATAAATTGATAGGGTTGTCCGCTGAAACGGCTGAGATTGGGGCTTACAAGATGGATTTAGCGCTCGCGCAGCTTTTCGTAAATGGCATTGCAGTGGGTTCAATCATTGCTTTGGCTGCAGTGGGTCTAACCCTAACCAATGGTATTTTGCGTTTGCCGAATTTTGCCCACGGCGACTTTTTAACCCTAGGGGCCTATTTGGCCTTGTTGCTGGACACCCAAGTCTTGGGATTTATCGGCAACAGCGATCTTAAAATTTGGATGGCCATCCTACTGGGCAGTAGCATCACCATTGTAGGGTTCCTCCTGTGCGAATACCTGATCTGGCGACCCATGCGCGATCGCCGGACCAACTCGACCACCTTGATTATTATTTCCATTGGCCTCGCCCTGTTTTTGCGCAACGGGATTATTTTTATCTGGGGCGGCGGCAATCAAAGCTACGACCTACCCGTCGAAACGGCGATCGACGTGTGGGGGATTAAAATTCCCTATTACCGCATGGTGGTGATGGGTCTGGCCCTGGCTGCGGTGTTAGGGCTGCATTTTTTGTTGCAAAACACCAAAATTGGCAAAGCCATGCGGGCCGTGGCCGATGACCTCGATCTAGCCAGTGTCTCTGGCATTGATGTGCAACGAGTAGTGCTATGGACTTGGGTGATTGCTGGCGGGTTAACAGCCTTGTCGGGCGGTTTGTACGGGTTAATTCAAGCAGTCCGTCCCAATATGGGTTGGTTTCTCATTTTGCCCCTCTTCGCATCGATTATTTTGGGGGGTATTGGTAACCCCTACGGAGCCATTTTAGGCGCATTAATTATTGGGGTTGCCCAGGAGGTCAGCACCTACTGGCTGCCCACCGAATATAAATTGGCCGTGGCGTTGGTGGTCATGGTTTTGGTGTTGTTGATTCGACCGCAGGGGCTGTTTAGAGGGACAGGCTAATTCAAATTTCAGAGCTGTTAGGGTAGAAACAGTCTGAGAATTATGAACATGGTGAATCGTCGCCGATTTGCACCGCCGCCGCTGCCAATCCTCTTGTGGTTGGTAGGTGGGGGCTTTGTGGCGGCGTTGGTCTGGCACGGATTGCAAGCTTCGGATTTGTTGAGCCAGCGGCTGTCGGTGTTGCCACAACACCCGTTATTGCAGGTTTACATGAACCACAATCCGGTCAATCGTTATCGGGAACCCTATCGCCCCCAGACGCGAGCGGGAGACAACCTGGAACAGATCATCGCCGATCGCATTGGACAGACGCGATCGCGGGTGGATGTGGCGGTGCAGGAGTTGCGATCGCCCTTAATTGCTCAGGCCCTGCGCGATCGCCAGCGGGCCGGGGTACGGGTGCGGCTGATCATCGAGAATACCTACAACCGTCCTTGGAGCAGCGTCACGCCAGCGGAAGCACAACAACTGGATGCTCGGATGCAGGGCCGCTACCGCGAAAACAGCCGCCTCATTGATCGCAACGGGGATGGACAACTAAGTTCAGACGAAATCAACAACAACGATGCCTTGGTTGTGATCCAACGGGCTGGCATTCCCTGGCTGGACGATACGTCGGATCGTTGGGCAGGAAGCGGGTTGATGCATCACAAGTTTGTGGTCCTCGATGGACAGCAGGTAATTGTAACCTCGGCCAATTTCACAATGTCGGATTTTCATGGGGATTTTTCGCCCAAAGCCAGTCTCGGCAATGCCAATTCCTTGGTCCTGATTCAAAGTCCAGCGATCGCCCGTTTATTTACCGAGGAATTTAATCTGATGTGGGGCGATGGCCCCGGCGGCAAGTCCGACAGTCGCTTTGGCGTGAAGAAACCCTTCCGACCTGCGGAAACAGTGCAAGTGGGCGATGCAACGGTGCGAGTTAAGTTTTCCCCCACCCCTGCCGAGGTGCCCTGGGAGTTCAGCTCCAATGGATTGATCGGCCAAACCCTGAGTCAGGGCCGTAAAAGCATTGATTTGGCCTTGTTTGTGTTTTCGGATCAACAGATTGCCGATCGCCTGGAAACGGCTCAACAGCAAGGTGCTGCGATTCGCGTATTAATCGAGCCGACCTTTGCGTTTCAGTACTACAGCGAGGCGTTGGATCTGCTCGGCATCACCTTGCCAAACCGTTCTAAGGACCCTCATCCTTGCGGGACGGAAGCCCAGAACCATCCTTGGTCCCACCCTATCCAAACAGTCGGGAGTCCCCAATTGCCCCCCGGCGATTTGCTTCACCACAAGTTTGGCGTCGTGGATCGACACACGGTCATCATGGGGTCGCACAATTGGACGGAAGCCGCCGACCATAACAATGACGAAACGGTGTTGGTCATTGCGCATCCGACGGTAGCGGCCCATTACGAACGCGAGTACGACCGACTCTGGGCCAATAGTCGGCTGGGGCTGCCGGATCGAATTCGCGAAACAGCTCAGAAAACCCAGGCCAATTGTGCAACGGTTGCGGCGACGGCAACGCCTTCGAGTGTGGCATCGGGACCTTCGCCCTCGACCGCTGCAAAGCTCAATCTGAATACGGCAACGCTGGCAGAATTGGAGCAATTGCCCGGTGTAGGCCCAACGTTGGCCCAACGGATGATAGAGGCCCGTCAACAACAGCCCTTTCGATCCCTGGCAGATTTGGATCGGGTACCGGGGGTGGGGCCAAAACTGTTGCAGGAACTGGGCGATCGCGTGACCTGGTAGGGGGCTTACGTTCTAGGGCCAAAATGCTATGCTATTTAAGGTTATGCCTGCGGACATGGCGGAATTGGTAGACGCGCTAGATTTAGGTTCTAGTATCGCAAGATGTGAAGGTTCAAGTCCTTTTGTCCGCATTAATTTCAAGGTTTGCGACTGTATGGGTGCCCTAGCACCTCAATCATCCTCACAGACGCTTTATCTGAATGGCGTCTAGAACAGAAGTATCTGAAAAGAGTTTACTTGGTATACTCTAGAACGTCCGTATCCAGAGATGGATGACGGCTTCAGAAGAACGTCAGGTTATCATTCAACATCCGTGTATTGTCTATGGATCCGCGCTTTCGAGTCGAAGTTATCTCTCAAACTCCCAACCCGCAGCAAGTCATCTATGCGGCCATGCATCAAGACTATGCAGAAGGTTTTGTCTACGATGAGCGTGAAGAATTTCCGGAAGAAGCCAAAGCGGGAGACCTCATCATTAAATATTTATTGCAAGGCAATCGCGGCCATTACGGTCCCTTTGAACACCCACAAATTGTTTTCAATTTCGGTTACTTTCCTCACAGTGTCATGCAACAGGTACGGACACATCGGAACGTATCTTTCGATTGTCAGAGTTTTCGGTACACAGGTCAGAGACTGTTGGATGTTTTAGAAGGCAAAGAAGAACTGGAAGATGTCTTTTATTTACGTCCGGTGGGAGCCTACAGTGATCGCCAAGGCAAAAAATACGAATACACTGCCGAACAACGCCAAGCAGATCTGGAATGGTGTCGGCAGGGATGTCAGCGCTATGCAGAACGCATCCGTCAAGGCTTAGCAGAAGAACATGCGCGGGGGCTAATTCCCTTCGATGTACGGCAACATTGGATCATGTCTGGTAACGCTCGCGCCATTATGCATCTGCTGGATATTCGCGGCAAATTCGACGTGCAACCTGAAACCCGTGTGATGACGGAACTAATGTTTGAGAAATTCAAGCTGTGGATGCCGGAAGTTGCGGCTTGGTACGAAAAAAGTCGTTGGCGCAAGGGTACTTTGGCCCCTTAATGATCCATCAACCTACTGGGCTTTAAAAATGCCTCAGAAATCAGTTGATTTATATCAAAGCTTAGACCATAGGGAAAGTTCTGTATAAATAGGAGAGACACCGCATTTGCCGTCTGTTCCATAAATATCAATTAGCAACTTTTCATTGCCTTGAATCTTGTAAATACTCCCCACCATTGAGGTTACACATCTAGACTTTGCCTGTCGTCGATCAATCGTGACCAGAAACGCACCATTCAACCATCTACCCGAAATTTTTTCAAAATCTTTATCTTTGGAAATACCCTTGATACTACAACCCGTTTGCGTGACCTTGAGTGGGGGATGCTCCTCAACCTTCAGTTGCACATAGCTACCGACAATTCTGGGACATCGGGTTGAATCAACCGTTCGGGCCATGGCAGAAGAGCTATCCCCAACCGGGCTCAAGGTGCCTAGCATTCCCAACAATAGTAAGACGGACAAGTAAGCGGGTTTCATGGCCTTATGCGTATCTATGACTCCAAGTAAGGTGCTATCGCAGGTGGGATTTCTGGACTGTCCATCATTATGGAATGGGAAACCGGAGATTGATGTGATTGAGATCATCGATCCCTGGTGCAAATCGTCACTTTGGGGATGGATGTCCAAAATTGGTTGCCCACAACCGAACAACTCCGGGTAATTTTGAGACAATAGGCGATAGCGAACGCGGTTTAGGCATTATCTTGAAAGACACGATGACCCATTTACCCCAGTCCGTGCAGATTTCTCTCCGTTTGGCGGCCCTCGCAACATGGCTTAGGGCAGCGCCGCTGTTGTCTGTGCTGTTGTTCAGTGCCGGGTTGACCTTTGCCCAGACCCCCACCCCATCGGTTAAGGTTAAACCCAAACCACAGCCTACCACCGCCATTGCCCCAGCTGATCGCCAAGCCATCCAAACCCTTTTGCAACAACTGCGCCAAGAACGCGATCGCCAAAACAAAGTCCGAACCGATGCCGAGCGCCAGTATAACCAAGCTACCTTTTTATTAACGGTACTGTCCATCATTCTGGGCCTCATTCTGGCTGCTGCCATCACCATGCTCTTGATCTTGCGACGGGCTGTGATCCGCGAAGTTGCTGAAGTGGTCCAGTCCCATCTCAAAGAAGTCCGAGATCTGAAAACCTTAGTCAGCCAAGCCCAAACCCAAGTAGATGGGGTCTTGAACCAAGCCCACACCCTCAAATCAGACCTCGTGACAGGTGTCTTAGAGTTTCGCAACCACGCCGCTCAACAACGGGAAACCATCGCCCAATTAACCAACGACCTGTCCCGCAAACAACAACAAAGCTTGAAAGACGTTCAGGCTGAATGGCAAGGGATACAACAGGCGATCGCCCAACTGGAAACCGACCACACCCGCCACATTCATCAATTCATCAACGCCCTCACCCAAGCCCAAGATGCGGCCTTGGCTGACCTGCAAGCGCTTCAGTCTGGGTTCGGCACCCGCTTAAGCGGCTTGGATAGCGACGCCCAAACGGAATCCCAGCGGATTTTGAAACAACTGCAACAACGGGAAGAAAACTTTGCCACCCAACTGTTGCAACTGCAAGATGCCGCCCAACATCACCGCGATCGCATCTTCCAAAGCCTCGAAACCCTCAGTTCTGAATTTGCCCCCCAACTGGCCACCCTCAAAGCCGAAGCCAGCGCCCAAAAAGAAGCCCTGCTACAAGACTGCACCACCGCCAAAGTCGATTACTTAAGCCGCCTCGCCCACTTGCAAGACACCGCCCGCACCCAGTGGGACACCATCGTTCAAACCCTCAAACAACTCGAAGCCAGCTTTGCACCCCAACTCACCGCCCTGGAACATCAAGCCACGGCCAAAGCTAACACTGTGC
>JBAVRC010000021.1:0-5173 GCA_049694615.1 Thermosynechococcaceae cyanobacterium
AGCACAACATCTTGATGCACCCCTTCCACATGTTGGGTGTGGCGGGTGTCTTCGGCGGTAGCTTGTTCTCGGCTATGCACGGTTCCTTGGTTACCTCTAGCTTGATTCGGGAAACCACCGAAGTTGAATCAGCCAACTATGGCTACAAGTTCGGTCAAGAAGAAGAAACCTACAACATCGTTGCAGCCCACGGCTACTTCGGTCGCTTGATCTTCCAATACGCTTCCTTCAACAACAGCCGTTCCTTGCACTTCTTCTTGGGTGCATGGCCGGTCATCGGGATCTGGTTCACGGCTCTGGGTGTCAGCACCATGGCCTTCAACCTGAACGGTTTCAACTTCAACCACTCCATCGTTGACAGCCAAGGTAACGTCATCAGCACCTGGGCCGACATTCTCAACCGCGCTAACTTGGGCTTTGAAGTCATGCACGAGCGTAACGCTCACAACTTCCCCCTCGATTTGGCTGCTGGCGAGTCTGCTCCTGTGGCTCTGACTGCTCCTGTCATCAACGGTTAATCGCGTTCATCGCTTGAATTAACTCCTCTAGAAGATCGAAAAGCCCCCTCTGCGGAGGGGGCTTTTTGGCCTATTGAATCCGTAATCTTTATTGCCAGGATTCTAATGTCGTCACCCAATACTGTAAAAGGGTGGTCACTTGGACACGACGGGCTTCAAAGGTAGCCGCAATCCAGATGAGCACTAGCCCCAGGCCAATGCCCAAAGCCCACAACACCAAAGACTCCTGGGCAATAAAGAGCCAAATGATCCGTAATATTTTGGCGATAAAGGTTAAGGTACCTACATACAAAAATGCCCTCACCTGCAACCGTAGCCCTAACAAAATCAACCCTAAACTCAGACCAATGGCCAGTAATCCCGACCCAAAATACGCATCGGACTCATAGAGAATTGTGACGCTCACGAGACCCACTGCAAAACACCGCAGCAGATGACGCAGGTCTCGCCGCGAAGGCGATCGCAAATCCGGATCGATCTGAGCGATGAACAACAACGAGAGACCCATCAGGCTCACAGCCCATACCCGCGAGCTTAACTGGAGATCATCGAGAATCCGTAATGCGGCCCAATTCGCGGGCAGTAAACCGAGGTAGCTCAGGCGTGGGGTTTGACGCACCAGGGCCATCCACCCGTAAAACGCACTGGTGAGTAGCAAACTGGCGGTATTGATACGGGTTGCACTCAACAGTCCCACGAACCCTGGTAGGACGAGGGCCATATGGCCAAAGGGAACCGGGGACCACCCCCATCGTTGCCAGGGCAAACTATGGAGGGCTAATGCAACCCCACTCGCGATCGCAGCGGCCCAAGGCAGAAGTTGGGATGCCGGAATTTGGAGGTAGAGCCAATTCCCCAATGCCGCTATGAGTTCCGCAAGGCCAAGGTAGACCCACCCCCAACCGAATGGCGCAGGCGATCGCCCCTGAAATAGGGCATATCCACCTAAAATCGCCAAATTTAACCCCCACAAATCCTCGGCGGTCCGGCTCATGGGCTGACCTAAGGCAACTGCGAGCCAGAAACTGCCGATGCCCCAATGGATATGGGCAAAGATCTTTAACAATTGAGGGGAGTCCAGATTCAGCAGAAATCTCGCCCACCGATCCAACCCTCGTTCCAGAAGGGTGATCGCCGTGGCCAACGCGGCAAACAGCAAAAAGGCATCCCCCGGTTGACCGCCGCTGGCCTGCAGCAGTTGATAGAAGAGCAGTTCATAGGCTCCAAAGGAAAGTCCCATTAGCCCGGATAACGTGAGTGGTATCCAGGCCGGATGTCGTCGTCCGATAATGATCGCCAACCCGGCAGCGGCAAGGGTGAAGAATCCCGTGGAAGCCCGCCACTCCACCTGCGAGAACAACCACCCCAGGGCAACATAGCCCAGGGGAATGACCTGAGTGCTCCAGGGAAAAGGGGGTTCTGTGCGGCGGCCCCAATATTGGCTTAGACCAAGACTGACCAATCCAAAGCCCAAGGTCGCGATCGACATAAAGCGTAGGGACTGATGAAAGTAGGTTGCATTGAACAGCAGCGTCATCTGAATAGCGCCTGCTAACCCCACTAACCAACCTTGGGCTGGACGTTGCCAGTAGCGATAGCCCAATGCGCCAACCGTCAGGAGACTGGCAATCCCATAACTCCAGTGATGGGGATTGGGCCATCGCCAGAGACTGCTGATGTCTAAAAATACCCAGGGACTCAGCACCGTATTGAGGGACGCCACACCCAGCATCAGCACCATCAAGGCGATCGCCCAGCCGTCTAAGGCCACGGTATAGCTGTGGTTGAGTTTGGCCTCGCGGCGGCTCAAAAGGTGGCGCAGGCCAAACAAAATCCAGAGCGGAATAACGGATAGGTTGAACCAAACCGGAAAGATCGTGTCATGCCAAACTTCCCAAGTTGCAGCGTAACTAAAGGCCAAACCAAACCCAACACTCAAGCCCGCTGCTGAGACCGTTGGCCAACGCAGGGTATTGAGGACCATCAACGCAGTACCCACCCCCAATCCCACTAAACGCGGGGTGGGGGCTGAAAACGTCAGCAGTTGATCGACAATGACACTGGCCATACTGAGTCCCACCGCCAGTTGGGTCCAGCGGAATGGGGGCCAGAAGGCTAAAGCGCTTAATCCCGTCGGAATCAGCAACACAGCGAGATTCCACGCGTCAGGATTGTCCAACCAATGGAATAAGCCGAGCAGGTAACCTAAGGCGGCTAGTCCCAGCCCAATATGCCAGGTACTACGCTGCCAGAGGGGTTTGGGGTTGAGGCGGGTTAACGTTGCCCATTCCGCAACCATTGCGCCCAAGCACACAAAACTCCACCGCTCCAAGGACAAATTCGGCCACAGACTCCCAATTGTTGACCCCAGGGCAGCAAGGCCCACGAGATGGGTGATATAGACCAAAGTTTCGCCGACCACCCGTTTTTGGCGCAAAACTACACATAAGGTGGCAAAAGACAACCCCAATGTCAGCGATCGCCAGATCGAATTGGGGAAACTGAGTCCCACTAACCCCGCACCCAATATCCAACTCAGTCCATGAGCCGTTTGCATGAGATCGGGGGTTTGCCAACGACGGAGACGCGCCGAGAGTCCCAATACCCCCCATAAATACGGGTAGAACACAACCCCCGCCAACGCCAGTGGCATGCCTTCCGCACCGGTCCAATCGATGCAACGGTTCACCATCTCTGCCCGGAGTTCGGCAGGGATGAGCCGTACAAAAAGGACCGCCGCCACAAGGCCCAACCCAACTGTCCCAACAAGATCCAAGGATTGCCGCCGACGCTTCAGGCGATCGCCCAGTAGCCCTACCCCCAACCCACTCACGATCAGGGCTTGCCAGGGCGGTTCGGTCCACACACTGGCCAGCCAACCGCACCCCAACAGTCCGGTCCCCACCCATCCCCACAACCGCAGGGCAGAGGGACTTTGCTGGGGGAGATCGCGGGAGAGCCAGCACAAGAGCCAACCGCAAATGCCAAAGGCCAATCCCAATTGCGCCAGGGGAACTGCGGCAATAATCCAAGCCCGAAACAGTAACAACAGGACGGCATAGGGCAATGCCACATCTCCTAAGGAAATCCGATTCCACCACAGGGAGGGGATTATGGCTGTGTCCTGGGGCGATCGCTGGGCAATCGCTAGCCGACGCTGAGATTGAAAAAACGAAACGAAGGCGGTGCTAATACAACCGACATAGGTCGCTCCCAGTGCCAATCCAGGCCAGCCCCAGCCCCAATGCAACCAACTCAGCCCCAAGATGGCGGCTAGGACAGTTGGAGCCGTTTGGGGCCGAGGCAACAGCCAAACCGTCGCCCCCGACAAAATCAAAGCAGCGATCGCAGCAAACCCAATACCCAGTGGCGTTTGTAAAAGTCGAAAGCTATCCATCACCCAAAAATTGACCGGGATGATCAACAAACTGGCCACTTGCAGCATCCGCGAGGTGAGATGCAACTGCGATCGCGTCCCCGTCCACAAACTGGCCCCCACAAACGCCAGGGTGTAGGTCAATAAAACCCCATACTGTCCCACAGCGGAAAAATTGCGCCATTGACTGGCCGCCAACACCGCCGACGAGACCACAACTAAAAAGACCCCCAAAAACAATAGCCAAACAACGCTGACTTCGTTCATCAGCGACTGCAAGAATTGACTGACCCATCCGTCGGACGGATGGACGGGGCGATCGTGCGGGGGACTCACGACCGCTGAACTCGGTTCAGTTGGGTGATCGTGCAGGGGCGGCGTCAAATTCGCGGGGGATGGCGACGCGGCAACGGCAGCGATCAGCTCAGGTACGGGCAGGAGACAGCTCAAATAGCGCTGGGCGAGGTTGCCCACTTCCAGATCGGAAATCAGCCCCAACTTGAGCCAGGACTCCAGCCCCTCTAGCAACGCTGGGTGATGGGCAGACACGTTCAGCCGGATGGAGATGTAGCGCTCAGGCCCTGAAGGTGTCATGGTTCAACCGCCTCATGACAGAATTATCCCTTAGGTTACTCTGTGCCCAAAACCGAAAACCAGAGCGGATGTGCCAGTTCTTAGCCGTGTTGCATGCCCCAAGACACGAAATCAAAATTTGACATAAAGATCGCAAACGGTTAAATTAGATACAGAAAATAAATCGTTCATCCCAGTCAAAGTTTGACTTTTTACGATAAGACAGCTTTAAGGGACGGAAGTAGGGAACATCCCGAAGGAACGCGCCTCAGATCCCATCCACTTAACGATCCGATTGGAGGCGACTATGAAATTGCAATATCGTGGTGTCAGCTACGACTACACCCCACCCACCGTTGAAATGGAACCATCCGAAACGGTGGGTCAATATCGCGGGTTAGAATGGCGCTTTAGAAATCCCAAAAAGGCTTTGGTCTTGCAACCTAACCTCGATCTCATGTATCGGGGTGTTTGTTACCAAACGGGTGAACCTACCGTCAATCGAACTACAGACTTTGTTCCGGTTGCTCAGGCGACATCGACCCGCAAACCATCCACGGCAGTCCAAAATAGGTCTCGCGCTTTGATGATGTCTCATCACGCGGTGATTCAACGGCGCGAACAATCTATGCTGGGTCGTGCAGCGGCTGAGGTCGGTTTAGGGGAAGACGCCATGCACTACTGGCATCCGCTGCAAGGTAAAATT
>JBAVRC010000022.1:0-3805 GCA_049694615.1 Thermosynechococcaceae cyanobacterium
CCTTCAGTCCCTCTTCCCTGAGGCCACCATGGAAAGACCGCCGAGCGCTGCCTAACTAGTTCCCTGAGGCGGACAAGTTTAATCATGAGGTTTGGAGATCCCCTGATCGCCCAACCTTTCCGAACAGCCAGAATCCACTGAAATGAAGCAGACTGATCGCACTATCCGAAACATAGCTTTTGCTGTAGCGATCGCTCCTATCGTCGCCAATAGCCGAGAGAAAAGGGAAGATTCGAGAATAAGATAGAAGGATCCCCGCACGATCCGTCATACCCTAATGAACCAAAACGCTACAGCCGCCCTCATTGAACTGAGAGAACATTACCAAAGTCTGTTTGCCCAATCCGATCCGTCATCTGCTCATGCCAAAGTTCAGCTAGCGCATGTGGAAGCGCTGCTCCTTGAAGCATTGCTCCCAACCCCAGAACTCCCGACTCATAACGTCACCTTGATAGCTGATCAGCCAGCCCAACCCAAGGCGATGGCTCCGCACCAGGAGTCCGCCCCTGCCGCCATAGCAACTCCCTCCCAACCGCCTCGTAAATCCTCGAAACCTGGCAAGGCGATCGCACCGTCAGATCCAGTCCCTGTAGCCTCAGCCGAGCCAATGCAACCCGAAGCAGTCCAGAGCGATGCGAACATTGCGGTCAAGTTCAAACCAGCCACCAAAAGCCAAGGAAAAGCACCCAAATCTAAAGCTGCGATCGCCCAAGCTCCACCCACTCAACCTCGAAGTCGAGATATGGTGCTGGCCCTACCTGCCGAATATGAAGGGTTACGCAAAATTGATGCCGTGGCCCTCATTTTAGAAAGCAACCCCGGTAATCCCATCCATACCGACACGATTATCGAAAAACTCTACGGGCATCTCCCAGAGGACGTTCATAAAGCCGAGAAAATCCGAATGTCCAATGTGATGGCACGGGGGATCAAGAACAAGCTGTGGAAAAGGGCGATCGCACCGGGATGCTACCTGGTCAACCTTGCCGAACCGCAGTCCGTTCCCGCAGAAGCCCCTGCTAAAGCCAGCAAGCCCCGTGCATCTCAATCTGAGAATGCCAAAAAGCGTTCAGATAAAGCCCCAGCTTTGCGGAAGTCCAAGAAAGAGGGTTAGGGAGGGCAATGCGGACTCTGGGTGCGGAGCTACCGCACCCAATCCAGCCCAAGTTTAGGGTCTAATTCTCACGCTTTAGACCCTAAACGCTGCGAAATATTACCGATAGACAAGAAGCAAGCGATTAACCTCAATCCATCGGAAATGTAGACTACGATTCGCATCGGCATTTTCGGAGGAATTCCATGAATTAAGCAGAACTCGTCGATGCGAATCGCCGTTAAAGCAAACATGACCAAGAAAGAAGCCGATACCCACTTAACCCTCGTCATCGACACCATTGCAGAATTCATTTCCGCAGGTGCTAAAGTGACGTTGGTCAGGTTTAGTCACTTTGAATAGTGGGAACGAAAGGCGAAAGAAGGGTGGAACCCTAAGACAGGAGAAGTGATGGAGATTTCAGCAACGAATATACCAGCCTTCAGTACTGGCAAGTCATTCAAGGATACCGTTGCAGCTCATCTCTAAACCGAAATCCAAACCCAAAAAGTAAGTTGAAGGTGATCGTATTGGTTAAATAGCATGAACGAGTCAAACATACTGCAACAGAGTAATATGATAAATAAAATGCTGTAGAATTACACTCAGCGATAATTTAGGTATAGGATATTTTTCGAGATGGCGACCAAAAATGAAACAAAGCCTTTGACCGGGAAAGCGTTACTGCAAAAACTCAGTGAAATACCGAAGCTCTCTCGTAGCGAAAAGGCACGCGAATGTGGCTATATTAGCCTAACCAAGGATGGCCAAGAGCGTGTAAACATTGGAAAATTCTTGAATGCGGTACTTCATGCAAAAGGCATTTCTCTGGACTCGGAGGGCGACAAAAATAGCCGGGGACGAGAAGCAGGCTATCGGGTCAGCGTCCATAAGAATGGGCAAATTGTGCTGGGTGCCGCCTACACGAAGGCAATGGGTCTCAATGTCGGCGATGAGTTTGAAATCAAGCTGGGATACAAGAATATCCATCTCAAACAGATTGAGGCGGATAGCGAAGCTGCATAGGTTTGATGGCTGGGATTTAGGGGCAATCGCCTCAGTCAACCCCATCCCATCCCTAAGACAACCGAACGCCTTGCAATAGACTTTTGCGTTTGTCGGCGGGCGTTTTAGCCTCAGCTTTCTGAGCCTCAGCCTTAGGTGGCTGGGGTCTTGCTGTTGCCGATGCAGCCACCTTTTCAGACGGCGACTTGGAGTCCTTGGGTGGGGCTGCTTCATTTACTGCTCCTGCATCTGAGGACGCTTTTTTCTCAAAGACCTGGACCGAGGGCGTCACTAGCTCAAAACCTGTTTCCGTCACCGGACCCAATTCACCGGAAATGGCCGCAACCCAGTTTTCAAACCCGTGGTCGGTGAGTTTTTTGAACATTTTGGGCTTCATGTGGACTGTGAAAATGCGATCGCTGCCATCGTTGAGGAAAAACTCGATTTGTTTATCGGGCAATTCCCGGTGGGCTGGAACTTGATTCAGCTTGCAGGTCAGTTGGATTTTGGCCGGGGTCGCCATGGCTCGGATCTCCTGAATCGTTAGCGATGGGGCAGCAGGGTGTACTGGAAGGGCTTGCGGGGGTTTCGCTACAGTCTGTTCTGGAACCGTCTCTTTGGGTTTAGGTTGTGGTTGTTCAAAACGGCTGGCTTTCGGGGGCGGTTCAAAGGGACCCTCCGCTTTGACGACATGCAACTGATCGCCGAGCAATTCGGCTTCAAGTTCCCAAAATTTCCAATCAGGGGGTGGGGCATTCTCCCAAACGACGGAAACCAGACTGCGGAGATTACGATCGCTGAGAGCGTGAATCGTATTGCGATAGATGACGAGAAATGGAAGATCTTGGTAGATTTCCCAGCAGCCTCTCAACTTAAAATTGGCCGGGGGAGCGTCGAGAACGGCAACGATTTTGAAGGCAAGGTGTCCATTTCTAAGGGCGGGATAGACTCTAAAGCATTGAGACTGTAAAGGTTTCAGCTTTTTGCGTGCATATCCGGCGATGGCAACGGGAAAGACTGTCTCGTTGACGGTTAGGGTCGGTTTGGAGTCGGCACTGTCAAAGATGCCCTCGACAATGCCGATCGCCTGATAGATTAGAGGTTGCAGTTCTGTCATGCAGTCGTGTGTGGCCGTTTTGACGATGATAGCGGCTTTGTGTTGCTCTGAGGCCAGATACCCTCACTGTGCTATCGCGTTGCTTGCGAGACCTTGGGGTAGGCGATCGCCCACAAATACGGTGAACCCCCTTTTCAGAAGACCGTCGATAGGGTAGAGTTCTGGGCACACTATCGAAGTCGAAATTTGGCTGAATCTGTGAACAACGTCCAATTAATCGAATATCTGGAGCAAGAACAGGGTGTGAGTGCTAGGGTGATCGCACTGGCAACCCGTACCCGGAAACCAACGGAAACGGAACTGCCCATTGTGCTCTGGAATCATGGCCTAATCGACTTGGAGCAGTTGGGTGCAATCTTCGATTGGTTGGAAGAAGCGGCTTAAATCCAGATCGATCCGTTATCAATCAACTGGTTTTCCCGTTATGGTAAGGATAGGAAAGCCGATACCAAGAGCGATCGCAATGCATACGATCACCACCCAGACTCATGTTAATGCCGATGGTTGTCTTCACCTTGACATTCCGATGGGGCTTGATTTAGCAGGTCAAGATATAGAAATCCAGATCAACTATCGAGTTCTTTCGCCAG
>JBAVRC010000023.1:0-2271 GCA_049694615.1 Thermosynechococcaceae cyanobacterium
AAACCAAACCCTGCGGTGGGTATGGTGCGATCGCCCAACTCTTCTGGGGTCCATTGGTGGCGTTCGGCAATGGCATGGATGAGTTTATCGGCTTCTTTTTGGATGCTTTTGGTGCGGAAGCGATTGGCAACGGAAAGGAGATATTGAATGGAGGCGTTATCTTCAATCCAGGAGAGCGTTTGCAATAGTGCATTACATTGGGCAGCTCGATTGCCATACCAAGTGTCGAGATACTTTTTGACCGCCGGAACAGCCGATGCACCTGTAATGCAAGCAGCGGCGATCGCCAAAATGCCTTTCTCCTTAATAGCCGATCCATTGCACTGTCTGAGCAAGTCGTTGAGGAACTCTCGATACAGTTGCTCTGGAGTTTTATTCGGATAGTATTGCCCAAAGTTTTGAGCATTTTTGCGCGCTAGAACCTCGGCACGGTCCTGAGTGTATGAGGGAGCGGTGTCGTGGGCAATCCATTGATGGAGAATAAAGTTACCGAGATCAAGGCGATCGCCTTCGTTCCACAGTTGAGCATAGCGTTGCAGTAATGGATTGGGTTCAGGGGATTTTTGTTTATAGCCCTGAACAATGAGCCAGGTGAGAACGGTGGGATCGACGGCTTGATGATTGTCAGTCCAATGAACAAGAGGCAAATCGGCAAAAGGGAACCAACTCAGCGCTTCAGGAATGCCTTTGTTTAAGCCTTTTTGAGCATCGGTCAGGAGTTGATCGCGGTTTAAAAATTCATCAATGGGTGCACCTAAACGTTCGAGCGATCGCATAAAGGCTACTTTTGTGGCATCGCTTTTTTCTTTTCGCAGGAGGTCTTTGAGGGGGGCGATCGCAACCGTATCATTACGGTTAGCCAACCATTCTGCGGCAATGATGCGAGTTGAGACATCCGGGTGCTGAATGCTCTCCAGTAACCGTTCTGTGACGTTAGGACTGTTATTGAGGTAGCGTTGAGCAAAGGGGCGGTCTGTTTTTGCAGTGCCTAACGCGAGTGTCCACAGCAAAGGGATGAGGGAAGCTGGGGGTTGCGGAAACAGATTCAAAATGCGAAAGGCATTTTGTCTACGGACGAAGTAGTCTGAGGCATTTGGCCCATCATTTAAGACATCTGCTAGTAAATGGGGACGCTCGTAAAAATAAGGCCATGTCGCCTGAGCTTCCCACCAGATGCCTTCATCTGCAAAATAGGGATGATATTCAAATATCAATCGACCCAATTGATCGGGATCTAAACCCAAAGTTTGTAAGACAACTGCCAGTTCGCGCAGTCCTTGATTCAGATGAGCATGATGGTAAAGATTCAGTAATGTGAAAAAACGACGTTCAAAATATTGTCTTCTAAACCGGATATCGAAGTAGCCCAACAAAATCAGCAACCGGAATCCATGAAGTAAGTTCAAATCAGGCGATTGCATGAGTGTTTGCAGCAAAGGCCAGAATAAATTTCTGGCTTTCTCCTTATTCTGGCTATTCAAATATTTTGCACATTCTTGAGCAGTTCCCGTTTCAAGGTGCCGAATCACTGTAGCCGTATGAATCGCAAGATTCTCGGATTGGAGGGCATCAAATACAGGCTGCACGACTGATTTTACAGTTTCCGGCAGCGGGCTTTCTAGCTGAAGCGGTAAAACGGGCGGGAGTTCAAGGGCCTTAAAAGTGGTTTGCATTGTGGCAAGGGTCGAGAGCAAGGCTTGAAGCGACTGTTGAACTTTTTCGTCGGTTTCTTGGGTTTGTCGTTCTGCCAAAAATTCTTGTGCGGCTTCTCCTTGAACGGACCACAGTAAATGAATGGCGCGATCGCGTTCGGTTGTTTTTCCGTTGATGGCTTTGGCTTGAATCCAGGGCACGGCTTGCGCTACATCTTGTTTTAAGTATTTTGTGGCAAGTTCCCGTTCTCCTTTGCGAGTTGAAAATGCTATTTTGCCGACTAAATCCAAGAATGGTTCAACTGGAATCTGTCGGCAAATCAAAATTTCTAGGACAAAACAGCATCGGCTACTTTGCTTTTGTTGCAGTGCTTGGCGGATAACATCTACATTTTGAAGACTATAGTCGCTGAATCCTTGAAAGGCAGCACAAGCCCCAGCAATCAACCGCGCATTGTAGTAATCGTTGGGGTCAGCCAGGTAAACAATCTTAGCCAGGGTACAGTCTGGTTCTCCACTAGCTTGGATCACTTGCGCCATAAAATGCGCTGCAATGGGCAATGTCATCGGATCGGTTAGATGGAAATAGACCATTAATCCCTTGGGCGAGAGCCATGCC
>JBAVRC010000024.1:0-3802 GCA_049694615.1 Thermosynechococcaceae cyanobacterium
CGACGTTGGAATGGCATCCCATGTCCTATGGCCTTTGTGGAGACACCAGTTGTATTGTGGACCAAGCGAATCGGGTGGTTTCTCAAGCCCCCCTGGGCACGAAGGTGGGTCCGGTGATTGCCGGAACTTGGACCACACCGGGATATAATCGTCCGTCCTTGGAGACGCAAATGTATGCGATTCATCAGGCCGCGCCGCAAGTCGATTCGATCAGTCATTTCGATTTTTCGTGGCAGGAGCCGCTCTTGAGTAATGCCCGTCGATCTTGCAAGTTAAACCTCATTGAGGCGGCATCGCCATTGCCTGGGTTTGGTCAATCGATACCGCGATGAAACCTAATCTAAACCTGCACGGTATTGTCCTCACTGTGCGTATGAATCTATTGCGAAGGGACCTGAACCTGTTATCTTGAGTGGGAAGTATTTCGAGCCAGGTAAATTGTGCTGCATGGATCATACCAGCGGGTCTTGCTGAAACTCAGCGGCGAAGCGCTTATGGGGAACTTGCCCTACGGCATTGACCCCGCCGTTGTGCAACAGGTTGCGGAAGAAATCGCCGATGTGGCGAGACAAGGTGTGCAAATTGCGGTCGTTGTGGGCGGCGGTAATATTTTTAGGGGCATGAAAGGCGCATCTGCCGGGATGGATCGGGCCACTGCCGACTATATCGGCATGATTGCGACGGTCATGAATGCCTTGACTCTGCAAGATTGTTTGGAACGCTCCGGCATTCCCACCCGGGTGCAATCTGCCATCCCCATGCAACAGGTGGCTGAGCCGTACATTCGCCGCAAAGCCATCCGCCACTTGGAAAAAGGACGGGTGGTGGTGTTTGGGGCCGGGTCCGGGAATCCCTTTTTTACGACGGATACCACAGCGGCCTTGCGGGCAGCGGAAATCGATGCGGATGTGATTTTGAAGGCCACCAAGGTGGATGGGGTCTATGACAGCGACCCGAAACTGAATCCCGATGCCAAACGCTTTCAGACGTTAACCTATGCCCATGTGTTGGCCCATGACTTGGGTGTGATGGATAGCACGGCGATCGCCCTGTGCAAAGACAATAACCTCCCCATTTTGGTGTTTAATTTGTCTGAGCCGAATAATATTAGAAGGGCTTTGTCCGGCGAATCCATCGGTACGCTTGTAGGAGGTTCCTGTGAAGTTAGCTGATACTGAAGACCATATGCAAAAAGCGGTCGAAGCCGCTCAGCGATCGCTCAATACCATTCGCACCGGGCGTGCCAACACGTCTCTGCTGGACCGCATTTCCATCGACTACTACGGGGCCGAAACCCCCCTGCGATCGCTGTCCACCATCTCGACCCCAGATGCCAGCACCATTACCATCCAACCCTACGAACGCAATTTACTCTCCCCCATTGAAAAAGCCATTTCCTTGTCCGATGTGGGCCTGGTGCCCAACAACGATGGCTCGGTGATTCGGCTGAATATTCCGCCCCTGACCGCTGAACGGCGCAAAGAATTTGCCAAAATGGCTGCGAAGCTGGCTGAAGAAGGCAAAGTCTCCATTCGCAATATTCGCCGCGACGCCATTGATGCTGTGCGCAAACAAACCAAAAATAGCGAAATTTCTGAAGATGAGTCGAAAGACTTGCAAGATAAGGTGCAAAAGCTGACGGACAAGTACATTGCGAAGATTGATGAGATCTTGGCGATTAAGGAAAAAGAGATTACAACGGTTTAGAGCCTCCGGGCGTATTGTTCATACAACTGTATCCACAAATTCCTATGTTTGACTGCATTATTGTCGGGGCTGGCCCCGCTGGGGGAACTGCCGCCTATCATTTGGCCAAGAAAGGACGTTCTGTCCTAGTGTTAGAAAAAGAATCCTTGCCCCGTTATAAGCCCTGCGGCGGGGGTGTTTCACCCATTGTGGCCGAATGGTTCGATTTCGACTTTTCCCCGGCGATTTCCCTCAAAGTCAGTTCTATTCGCTATACCTGGCAAATGGGGGATCCAGTAGAAGCCGAACTGAAAACGGCTGAACCCATTTGGATGGTGCGGCGCGATATCTTCGATCATTTCTTGATCCAGCAAGCCCAAAAACAAGGCGCTGAGTTGCGGGATAGCACCGAGGTGACGGGCATTGAGTTTAAGGGCAGCCACTGGCAGGTGAACACCGCCAACGGCCCCATAGAAGGCAAATATATCATTGCGGCGGATGGGGCCAAGGGACCCATGGCCAAGTGGTTGGGCTTTAAGGAGCGCAAACGCCGCATGGGCGGTGCCCTAGAAGCCGAAGCCATGACGGACAAGGTGGAAAATGGCCACATGGCCCATTTCGAGTTTGGTATGGTCAAGAATGGCTATATCTGGAATTTTCCGAAGGCGGATGGCTATTCCATTGGCATTGGCACGTTTCGGGGTGGCGAACCCCAGAATTTACGGGAAATTGCGACGGAATATGCCCAAACCTTTGGGGTGGATTTTAAGGCGATTAAGCAGTATGGGCACCCCCTCTGTTTGTGGGATGGCGACCAGACCCTCCACACCCAAAACGCAATTTTGGCGGGGGAAGCGGCTTGTGTCGTGGATCCCTTTACGGCAGAGGGCATTCGACCTTCCATTTTTAGCGGGTTAAAGGCTGCCGATGCCATTGACCAAGCCGTGGCTGGGGATGTCAATGCCCTAGCGCGCTATACCCAAGTCATCGCTGAGGAATGGGGATCGGATATGGTCTGGGCACAGCGACTGGCGGGGGTGTTTTACCGCATTCCGGGCGTGGGCTATAAGTTGGGTGTCAAACGTCCGGCAGCCACGCAGCGTTTTGGCCAGATTTTGTGCGGCAAGTTAGGGTACAAAGATATTGCTGGGAACGCCATCAAAAAGCTCAGCAGCAGTTTCATTCCGGGTCGCGGGTAGACAAACACAAGACCATGCGTTTTCTCGGTGGCCTAACCCTCCTGCTACTGGCGGCAACCCTTCCCGCTTGTACCCTTGACTTGGACACCTCCCCCATCTGCAAAGACTTCTTCCGCCTGTGGGGGGAAACGCCAAAAGCGTTGCAATTTAAAGATTGCCAGAAAGTTGAGGGAAGTCAAAGCGATCAGTTGGTTGCCACCTATGTGGTTTCCGGTCGCGATGCGGCCCAAGTGGAGCGCTTTTTAGTCCAAGGGTTTAAGATGGCTCCGCTCCGGTTTCTCTGTTGCGGCTGGGAAAATTTTTATGCCCGCGATCAAAAACCGGCTCGGAGTAAGGAAGGTTTTTACAAAGACAAACGCGGACGACAGTTTTATATCTCGATGGGTTCGGGGGAAGCGTTTCTGAATGGGCAATGGTTCAATGAGCGACGCGATTGGCCTCGGATTCCTCAATTTACGGTGCGGGTTACGACCTCCCTGGGCGAGGTATAGTTTGTTGAGACTCTCAAAGCGAAGGAAGAAAAGTCTATGGCAGATCCCATTACGCCAGAAGTCAGTCAACGGATTTGCAAGCACATGAATGAAGATCATGCCGAGGCGGTGTTGCTCTATGCCCAGGTCTATGGACAGGTGCAAGGGGCAACCGCTGCATCCCTGAAGGCGATCGATCCAGATGGGATGGATTTGGACGTGGTGGTGACCGAGTCGGCTGAAACGGTGCGGGTGACCTTTGACCATTGCCTAACCGACTCCGAAGATGCGCATCAGACTTTAATTGCAATGGTGCGGCAGGCACGAACACCTCCGCCTACGGCTTAAGGTGATTTCCGAGAAAGAATTTACCGCCACAGTGAGGAAGAACTCCAGTACCTCTGAAGCATCCGTTTCTTTTTCGGTAATTCATTTCCTGGGAATCAC
>JBAVRC010000025.1:0-2726 GCA_049694615.1 Thermosynechococcaceae cyanobacterium
GAGTCAACAAAACACCGAAAGTAGCCAGCAGTTTTTTAGGGCACATGACAATTTGAGGATCTAGGTGAAAAAGCGAATATTATCACTCATAGAGGTTTGCGACGATGAATTGATGCATTACTTCAAAATTCATCGAATGAATTGATCGGCCTGTTCAAAACCCCTTATTGGTCTTTCTCGGAAGGCGCGGATGGGTGTTGAACAATAAACACGGAACAGGGAGTGTGATGAACAACGTAGTTGCTGACGCTGCCTAAAAATAATTCCCCTAAACCCGAGTGGCTCCTTCGACCCATGACAATCACTTCAGCATCCCAGTTGCGCGCGAGTTCGCAAATTACCCGACCGGCACTGCCGAAGGTTTGAGTGAATTCGGTTTGCAGACCTGCTGCCGTTGCTCTATCGCAAAGCGATCGCAACAGCTTCAAGCCTTGTTCCTCATATTTTTCCCACTCCTGTCGATGGATATCCCAGGTTTCCGTCAACGCAATGGGGGTATAGGGCGAAACAGACAAGATCGGCGTTGGACTATCTTTTTCCTCATAGGACAGAACGTGCAACAGCATTAAGTTGGCTTTAGATGCTGCTGCCAAGGCAACCGCTTGCTCGAAAATAGGTTCGCTATTTTCTGAGAGATCCATAGCAGCCAAGACTTTTTTAACCATAAAACCCTCCAAGATCATTGTGTCTGAATTTCAGTCTACGACCTTTCGAGCAACAAGCGATCTTTCTCGAATTATTTCGATACTTTTCCGGCTGATTTTACTTTTTGTACAAAATAGGTAATATTAGTGTTTATAGCAATGATGAATGTCTTCTTGGAGTAGGTTTTTTTAAGAATTGTTTCGGCTCCTCTATTCTCATTCCATTTGCCGATTTTTCTGTAGTCCTGCTTAAGGCGATCGCAGTTTGTCCCATCTGAATACTGGAGTTGCAGTGATGGTCAATTCGACGCTAGATGTTGCAATCTCGACACAAACTAGACGATTCAGTCTACCGGCTTGGTTAGCTTTGATTTGTATCCTTACCTTTACTGTTTTGATCGGCGCAGGAGCGGCAATCTGGAAAAATGCGCCTCCGATTCCCGTCACCGTCAGTTCTCCCCAGCACGAGATCATTTTGAACCAGGCTGATATCCAGCATGGGCAGGAAACCTATCTCGGACGTGGCGGACAACATATTGGCAGCATTTGGGGCCACGGCAGTTATTTGGCTCCCGATTGGACAGCTGATGTTCTCCATCGGTGGGGATTGGCTACAGCAGGGGTGCTAGTCCAGAACAATCCGCAATTCTCTGAGGCGGATTTGCAAGCCCTTCCTGCTCCAAATCGTGCCAGCTTGCAAGCGCAAGTCAGCGAACAATTCAAAACCAATCGCTATGACCCTCAGACCGGGGATCTTGTCCTAACCGCTGCCCAAACTCAGGGGTTACAGCAAGTTTTTCAGGATTACCGAGAACTGCTGGCCCATGGGTCTCGCATTCACTCGATTCCTGATGGGTGGTTTCAAAACGATCAGCAGATTCATGATGTCACCGCCTTTTTTACCTGGACATCTTGGGCTGCTGCGGCCAATCGTCCCAATGCGCCATTTTCCTACACGGCCAATTGGCCCCACGATGAGTTAATTGGCAATCAACCTCCCGGACAATTTGTGGTCTGGTCGATTGTGTCTGTCATCGTCCTGATCGCGGCGATCGCCCTCTTCCTCACGATCTATCTCACTCAAACAGAAACCGATGAAGTGCTGACCGTTGCCCAGCGCCCCGCTATTCGCATCGCGACGCCCAGTCAGAAAGTGACCAGTCTCTTTTTTGGCGTGGCGATGGCCTTGTTTTTAGTCCAGATCGTCATGGGCATGGTCACCGCTCACTATGCGGTTGAAGGAGATGGATTTTACGGTATTCCGCTGCAAAAATATTTACCCTATGCCGCATCGCGCACCTGGCACCTGCAATTGGCGATTTTTTGGATTGCCACCTGCTGGCTTGCCGCCGGACTCTATTTCGCCCCTCGCTTTGGGCAACACGAACCCCAACGGCAAGCCTGGGGCAATGCGGGACTCCTCGCGGCATTAACGGTAGTCGTAGTGGGATCTTTAGCAGTTTCTTGGTCTGGGATTCAGGGGATTTTGGGCAAATATAGTTTCTGGTGGGGGCATCAGGGCTACGAGTATGTGGAACTCGGTCGCGTGTGGCAACTGTTGCTGATTGGCGGGATGGTGTTCTGGCTGTGGCTGATGTTCCGGGCACTGAAACCTGCGCTGAAGCACGACGCGGATCGCACCGGACTCAATCATTTTTTCCTCTATAGCGCGATAACGATCCCGCTGTTCTACTCGGCGGGGCTGATGTACACCAATCACACCCCGTTGAGTGTGGCGGAATACTGGCGTTGGTGGGTGGTGCATCTCTGGGTGGAAGGATTTTTTGAGGTGTTTGCCACCGTGACGATCGCCTATCTCTGCAGCGAACTGGGCTTTCTGAAAAGGTCTTCTGCTTTGCGAGCCACCTATTTAACCACTATTTTGTATCTTGGAAGCGGTGTGATTGGCACCCTGCACCATCTCTACTTTGCAGGAACGCCCGTGTTCATTGCAGCGATGGGTGCGGTGGCCTCGGCGTTGGAAGTGGTACCGCTGACCCTGATTGGCTTTGAAGTCGTCAAAACCTTGCGTCTGTCTAAGGAAGCAGAAGGCTTCTATCGCTGGCCGCTAAGATTCTTTCT
>JBAVRC010000026.1:0-5085 GCA_049694615.1 Thermosynechococcaceae cyanobacterium
CCAAATCCGCATTCTTTGCTAATCAGCCTATAACAATACTCTCGTGATCTCATTAAACTGCACCAGTGCCGATGAGTACATTCCTTATATTAATAGGAATAAGGATTTTGCGGTTCTGATATAGGTTGAACGGTGGCAGCCTGAATTACAACCTGACGTTTGCCATTCAGGGTTTCTGTTGCCATTTGTCCAGTGACTGAAAACCAATGGTCCGCTGGGAATGTTGCGCGATCTTGCTTCAGTTTAACGGGTAATCCGATGGGGTAGGCATCGGCGGCACAGCAGGTAATCACAAACCGGGTGAGGGTGAGGTAGGTGGTCGGGAGGGTCGAGTTGTGAACCGCAAATCCCTCCACCTTCACCTTCTGGCCCGCGTAGGCATCGGGCTCTGGGTATACATCCAAGGTCCGCACCCAATCGATGAGCGATCGCCGTTCCGGGGACTGGTTCACCCGAAAGGTTTGCGGACGCACACGGGTTGAAATGGTCGCATCCTGCAAGCCGCGTTGAATGGCCGTGTCGCTAGCAAAGGGTTTCGGCGCGATCAATAACCCAACGACAGCTGCAGTTAAGAGCAACCCGCTCATGAGTAGGGGTGGAAACAGGGGTTGGTGGGGTTCGCGCCAACCCGTTTGGCCCCGCACCATTCTCAGCGCACTCAAGCTGGCGATCGCCAACAGGACAAATCCGGCTCCGATGGTCAATCCAAAATAATTGGGATGAATCAAAAGCCCTAGCTTGCCCGTGTGCCAGTAGTAGAGAAATAGCGCGCCCCACAACCCCAACGCAAACGTATTCAGCCACTCTGGCAATCCGGCCCAATGTCGTCGCTGGCTCGAATTCTGACTCATGGCAGGTCTCTTAAGCGAAACGACTTAGCAGACTAAGGTGCTAAAGCATTGCCTCGTAGTAAGCTGCCAATGGTCTTTGCCGTAATTTTGAGTTGGGTGAGCGGATTGGCAGGGACCACCGTTTTGTACAGATAACTGTCAAACGTTAATCGCTGCACATCCATATCGGCACACATTTCCACAAATGCCTCGCGAGTGGCATCCGACCGATAAAATACCCGCTGCAGCAAATCGAGGACTAGGTAAGTGATGCCGTATTCCTTATCCCACTTTTTGATATAGGCCTTGAGGTCGCTTTCCGTCGGCACCTTTTTACCCCCTTCGGACCGCTCCACAATCATCTCGGCACACATCCGCGCGGACTTGGCGGCAAAATAAATCCCCTCTCCAGAGGACTTGGTTACTGTGCCAGCGGCATCGCCCACCAGGGCAACGCGACCCACAACGCGGCGGGGTCTGGGATGTTCGGGAATGGGGTGGGCTTCCACCTTTATAATTTCGCCGCCCACGAGACGATGGGCCGCACGGGCCCGAATTCCCGCTTGCAGCTTTTTGATATCCGCCTTGTGGACCTGCATGGTTCCAGTGCCCACTGCAACGTGGTCGTACTTGGGAAACACCCAGGCGTAAAAGTCTGTAGACACATCGTCGCCCACATACATTTCGGCCAAATCTTCGTAGTAGGCCATTTGGGCTTCTGGCAAGCGAATCCGCTCCTGAAAGGCGATCGCATAGTTGTAGTCCCCAGCATCAATGGCCTTGGCAATGCGGGAATTTGCGCCATCTGCCCCAATCACCACATCCACCTTCAGGGACTTCATTTCCCCTTCCGGTCGACCGCTGGACAGATCGGCATAGTGAATCACATAGGGATCGGTATCGTTTGACGGGATCTCTAGCTTATTCACCGTCCCGTTAATCAACTTGGCCCCCAGACTGGCCGCGCGATCGCGCATAAACCCGTCCAAGACCTCGCGACGGCACATGCCGATATATTCGCCGTCCTTGAGCGTACTGCCAATACTCACTTCGACATTAGAGGGCGAAATCATCTTCATCTTCCGCACCTGACGGTCGATGATATGGGGCGGCAAGTCGAACTCATCCACCATGCACAGCGGGATCGCACCGCCGCAGGGTTTCGCGTTATCTAATTTCCGTTCAAATAAATAGGTCTCAATTCCGGCTTTTGCCAACGTCTCAGCCGCAGAGGAACCGGCTGGCCCTGACCCGACCACAGCAACCCGTAATGCCAAGCGACCCTCCAACTCTTTAACAGCTACGAGGTGAATCCTAACACGGACACCCTAGAGCCAAGGCTCCCAAAGAGATCCCCGGCCAAAAGTGCAACACAGTTTAACGATGTTGCAACAGAGCTTTACATTTCGGGGGGGTGACTCGGTGCGATCGTATGACAGTTAACAGATTGACTAGACTGCACTTCGGTACCTTTAAGTCAGGTCGCCAAACACGATAAAATAGGTTGCAATTTGTGAACAAGCGTCCATTCCCGGTCCGCTTTCTTCCATTTCTCGGCAAGCAACAGCGTTAGAACCCCATTCGATGGGGGTGTTACGCGATTGCTTGCAAAATAATTAAGACAGGTTAGCCTCGGAGAGTTTTAATCGCAATGTTCAATCCCAGTGCCTCTGGATCCGCCAATACCCCATCAGGAAACCGACTCTATCGTTACGAAGTTGCGGGATTGCGTCGCAATGCCAACGCCGATGGGATGCGAGCACCTATTCGGTTGAGTGGTAATAGCTTTTTTACCGTTTCCTACGATCGCATGGGACAGTTCATGCGTCAAATTACCCAAATGGGTGGCAAAATCGTCAACATTTTCCCTATTTCGGCAGATGGTGCGCCCGCTGTCAATTCAGCTGCCTCTGACACGGATAAAGCCGCTAAGAAGGCCAAAGCGACGGACATTCCCGTCAATATTTATCGCCCCGCCGATCCCTTTGTTGGCAAGTGTTTGTCTAACGAAGAACTGGTGCGCGAAGGCGGCGAAGGGACGGTTCGCCATTTGCTCTTCGATATTTCCGAAGGTGACCTGCGGTACCTAGAAGGGCAAAGCATCGGCATTATTCCCGATGGCATTGACGCGAAGGGCAATCCGCACAAATTGCGGCTCTATTCCATTGCCTCAACCCGTCACGGCGATCGCATCGACGACAAGACAGTCTCCCTGTGTGTGCGGAAGTTGGAATACAAGCATCCCGAAACCGGCGAGAAGGTTGAGGGGGTTTGCTCTAGCTTCTTGTGCGGGTTGCAACCGGGCGCTCCGGTCAAAATTACGGGCCCCGTGGGTAAGGAAATGCTGTTGCCCAGCGATCCCACCGCCAACATTATTATGATGGCGACGGGAACCGGGATTGCGCCGTTCCGTGCCTTCCTCTGGCGGATGTTTAAGGAACAACACGAAGATTACCAATTTAAGGGGTTGGCGTGGTTGTTCTTTGGTGTGGCCTATTCCGCCAACGTCCTATACAAGGAAGAGCTTGAAGAGCTGGAACGGCAGTTCCCCGACAACGTCCGCATCTCCTATGCCATCAGCCGCGAACAACAAAATGCTCAAGGCGGCAAGATGTATATTCAGCACCGCATTCAAGAAAATGCCGATCAGTTGTGGGATTTAGTCCAAAAAGAAAATACTCACACCTATATCTGCGGTCTGAAAGGGATGGAAGGCGGCATCGACGAAGGCATGTCTGCGGCATCCAGCAAATTCGGCGTGGATTGGTCCGAATATCGACGTAGCCTCAAAAAGTCCGGTCGTTGGCACGTTGAGACCTACTAGAGCTAGACCAATGACGGTCGAAATCAGGGCGTTTTTCGCAGGGAGACCACGCGGCCCGAACGCCATCTGACCCATAGGGGGAAGCTGAAACCCAAGGCTTCCCCCCTTGTTTTAAGGAAAACCTGACTTCTTTACCAAGGACAGCCAACAGAAGCGATATGATTTGGGGTAAGTTTATTCAATTCTGTTTGAAACAGAAGATCAGCCCGTGATCGCTTTGCGAATGGATGCCCCAATGCCCTTGGCCCTTGAGCCAGTCTTGGGAGATGTAAAATTCGATCTCGCCATTTTGGCGTTACTGATCTTGTTGTCAGCCGTATTTTCGGGATCTGAAACGGCCATTACAGCCCTTGACAACCTAAAACTTCAAGCTCTGATTAAGGAAAATGGTGACCCCCAAGGGATTTTTCGCCTGGTTCTGGAAAAACGAGCTCGGTTTATTACCACCCTTTTAGTGGGCAATACGTTGGTCAACAACGCCGCCGCCATTTTGACGAGCAATCTCTTCGTGCTGTGGCTGGGCAATGCTGGGGTTGGGGTAGCAACCGCTGTGGTAACGGTCTTACTGCTTCTATTTGGCGAAATTACACCCAAATCCCTGGCCTTTAATCATGCCATGCCCTTGTTTCGGATCGTGGTGCGCCCGATCTATTGGCTTTCCGTAGCGCTTGGGCCCATTGTTTACGGATTTGAAGCAATTACCCATCGCCTTCTTCTCTGGTTGCAAGGCAATATGGTGCAGCCCAGCGAGTCGTTGGAAGACTTGCAGCTCATGATTGAGGTGCTGGGCGGCAAAGGTCAGCTTGACTTGCAAAAGCGTCAACTCTTAAATAAAGCCTTAGCTCTAGATAACCTCAGTGCGCGCGAGGTGGTCAAACCGCGTATCGAGATGTGCACCATTTCCCATGAAGCCACGATCCAAGAAGTGATTGATGTGTGTCTCGACAGCGGCTATTCGCGCTTGCCGGTGCAGGGCGAATCGAAAGATGAAATTGTGGGGGTGATTCACCTAAAGCGCGCGGTGCAATACCTCAAACTCCATGGCAATGAATTGGTGACGGCTGCAATGGACGCGCCCGTTTACATCCCCGAAACCAAGCGTGTTGCTGACTTGCTCAAAGAAATGCTGCAACAACGCCTGCATCTAGCCATTGTGGTGGACGAATATGGGGGAACAGTGGGGTTAGTGACCCTAGAGGACGTGATTGAAGAATTGGTGGGGGAAATTTATGACGAAAGCGATTTACCCCGTCATCCCTCCCGTCGGCTGCCAATTACAGTGCCCTTTATGACACGGAAATCCGAAAAACCCTAGGGTGACCCGGAGGCGTTGAGCCTATTTCCCAGGGAAAAACACAATAACTAAAAGCAGGCCAAACCCAACCACCCCGGCAATCGCGATAAGATTAACCATTTTTTTGAGTTGATGGA
>JBAVRC010000027.1:0-3407 GCA_049694615.1 Thermosynechococcaceae cyanobacterium
GATCTGAACCATGCTTGAGTCCTATCGTCAACAGGTTGCTGAGCGTGCTGCATTGGGCATTCCGCCCCTGCCCCTAGATGCCCAACAAACCTCGGATCTCTGCGACCTGCTGAAAAATCCCCCCGCAGACGAAGCAGATTTCCTCCTCAGTCTCCTTCATGATCGCATTCCTCCCGGTGTAGACCAAGCCGCCTACGTGAAAGCCGGATTTCTAACCGCGATCGCCAATGGCACCGCCACCAGTCCCCTCGTCTCCCCCAAAGCCGCCGTCGAACTCCTAGGCACCATGATGGGCGGGTACAACGTGCGATCGCTCATTGACCTGTTGAGCCACACCGACCCAGAACTGGCCCAAACCGCCGTCGAAGGATTGAAGAAAACCCTCCTGGTTTACGACGCCTTCCATGACGTGCAAGAACTGGCCGAAAATGGCAACACCTACGCCCAGCAAGTATTGCAATCCTGGGCTGATGCCGAATGGTTTACCCGCAAACCCGAACTGCCCGAGTCCATCACCGTCACCGTCTTCAAAGTCCCCGGCGAGACCAACACCGACGACCTCTCCCCCGCCACCCACGCCACCACCCGACCCGATATCCCGCTCCATGCCCTGGCAATGTTGGAAACTCGGCTCCCTGGCTCCCTAGAAACCATTACTGAACTCAAACAAAAAGGCCATCCCCTGGCCTACGTGGGCGATGTGGTTGGTACCGGATCCTCCCGGAAATCTGCCATCAACTCCGTCCTGTGGCACATTGGCCAAGATATCCCCTGCGTCCCCAACAAACGCTCCGGCGGTTTTGTCCTCGGCGGCAAAATTGCCCCCATCTTCTTCAACACCGCTGAAGACTCCGGCGCACTCCCCATTGAATGCGATGTCTCCCAGATGGAAACCGGAGACGTGATTACCCTCTACCCCTACAAAGGCGAAATCGCCAACGCAGCCGGAGACATTATTGCCACCTTTGCCCTTAAACCCGACACCATTCTGGATGAAGTGCGGGCCGGGGGTCGGATTCCCCTCCTCATTGGTCGCACCCTCACCGACAAAATTCGTGCCGCAATGGGTTTGCCGCCCAGTCCCCTCTTTGTGCGGCCCAGTGCCCCCACCGATACAGGCAAAGGTTTCACCCTGGCCCAAAAAATGGTGGGTAAAGCCTGCGGTCTGCCCGGTGTGCGCCCCGGCACCTCCTGCGAACCCCTCATGACCACCGTGGGGTCGCAGGATACCACCGGACCCATGACCCGCGACGAACTCAAAGAATTGGCTTGCCTCGGCTTTAGCGCCGACCTGGTGATGCAAAGCTTTTGCCATACCGCCGCCTATCCCAAGCCCGTGGATCTCAAAACCCATCACGAACTGCCCGACTTCATCACCTCGCGGGGTGGCGTCTCCCTGCGTCCGGGGGATGGCATCATCCACTCCTGGCTCAACCGCATGTTGCTGCCAGATACCGTCGGCACTGGCGGTGACTCCCATACCCGTTTTCCCTTGGGCATTTCCTTCCCCGCTGGATCGGGTCTCGTGGCCTTTGCCGCAGCCTTAGGCGTCATGCCCCTCGATATGCCGGAATCCGTGTTGGTGCGGTTCAAAGGCACCCTGCAACCCGGCGTCACTCTGCGGGATATTGTCAACGCCATCCCCTACGTGGCCATTCAGCAGGGCAAGCTGACCGTCGCCAAGGAAAACAAACAAAATGTCTACTCCGGCAAAATCATCGAAATGGAAGGGTTGCCCGACCTCAAGCTAGAGCAAGCGTTTGAGCTAACGGATGCCACTGCCGAGCGTTCGGCAGCGGGCTGTACCATTGCCTTGGGAATTGAAACCGTTGCCGAATACCTGCGCTCCAATGTGGCCCTGCTGAAAAACATGGTGGCTCGCGGCTATGGCGATGCCCGCACCATTTTGCGACGGGTGCGTCAGATGGAAGCCTGGTTAGCCGACCCGCACCTCATGACCGCCGATACCGATGCTGAATACGCCGACATCATTGAGGTGGATCTGGACCAAGTCACCGAACCCTTAGTGGCGGCTCCCAACGATCCCGACAACATCAAAACGATGTCTGAGTGTGCGGGCGATCCAATCCATGAAGTGTTTATCGGGTCTTGCATGACCAATATCGGTCACTATCGCGCCGCCGCCAAAGTCCTAGAAGGCGCAGGCCACGTCAAAGTTCGACTTTGGATTGCGCCGCCAACCCGGATGGATGAACAACAACTGCGAGCCGAAGGGATTTATGACATCTTTGAAGCCGCCCAGGCCCGGACCGAAATACCGGGATGCAGTCTCTGCATGGGCAACCAAGCCCGGGTTGAAGATGGCGTCACGGTGTTTTCCACCTCCACCCGCAACTTCAACAATCGCATGGGCAAAGGCGCTCAGGTGTATTTGGGTTCGGCAGAATTGGCGGCAGTCTGTGCGTTGCTGGGCAAAATGCCCACGGTCGAAGAGTACCAAACCATCGTTGCGGATAAAATTCAACCCTTTGAAAACGACCTCTACCGATACCTCAACTTTGACCAAATTCCCGGATTTGAAGAAGAAGGTCGTGTGGTCCCGCCAGAGCTGGTTCCTTCGATCAGTTAACCTATGAAACCCTTTAAAGCCAAGACTTTATTGTTGTGGTGACCTAGCCAGTTGGCAGCGTGCAACATGGTTCAAGCCCTATCCCAATGGATGAGTTTTCAGGAATTTCTGGCATGGAAGCCGGAGACTGGACGCTACGAGCTGCACGATGGAGTTGTGGTTGAGATGCAGCCAACTGGCCCCCATGAACAGGTCGTAGGCTTGCTCAATCGCAAGCTGAATGTGTGGATTGACCAGGCAGATTTGGCCTATTTCATTCCCAATACGGCGATGGTGCAACCCTTAGGCGACAACAGCGGTTACAAGCCAGATGTGTTGGTGATTGATGCCGTTGCACTCGCTCAAGAACCCCTATGGAAGCGGGAATCTGTGATTACCCTAGCGAGTTCGGTGAAAGTATTAGTTGAGGTGGTGTCGACCAATTGGCCAGATGACTATGCTCGAAAGTTTGAAGACTATGAGGCGATGGGAATTGCGGAGTATTGGATTGTGGATTACAAGGGGCTAGGGGGACGACGCTATATTGGTTCACCGAAGCAACCGACGATTACAATCTGCACCTTAGTAGATGGGGTGTATCAAACCCAGTTGTTTCGACGAGGAGATGCGCTGATGTCTTCGGAATTGCCTGGGTTTAGACTGACGGCTGATCAAGTGTTTAGCGCGGGAGAAGCATAAGGCGTGAAGCCATGCCAAAAACCCTCTACCTAGCGAACCCCTATGGGTTTTCAACGCAACAGCGATCGCTGTTGTTGCCGCCTATCGTTCAAGCATTAGAAGCGTTAGGCGCTGAGGTCTGGGAACCTTTCGAGCGAAA
>JBAVRC010000028.1:0-1648 GCA_049694615.1 Thermosynechococcaceae cyanobacterium
AAATAAAACAGAGAGGGCTAACTACCAATCGACAGATCAAAAACTAGATCAAAAACTTCAGCCCATAATTCAAGTCAGCGATCGGATCAAATCCCAAATCAAAGACCTAATCAGCAGCTTAAATCGATCGACCGCGCCCATCTTTCACCGCTTGCTGCACGAATTTGTCGAACCCAGCAGCAGCGGTGTTGGCTAATTGCAGCAGGGCATTGTCATTCCAGCGCGCCAGCTTTAATAAATAGTCCACATCCAGGGTGGGGTTTTCGGTGGCGATGAACATTTTGAGATTTTTGCGGGCTTCTCTGCCGCGATCCTTGGGCAGGTCTTTTTTGTTGCCCCACATTTGGGCGCAGTTGATCATGACTGACACGCAGGCCCAGGAATTCAGCAGTTGTTCCCCTGGCCCTGGCATGGTTTCACATAGAGGATGCAGGAAAGGACGTTCTAGCGCAATGCCTTCAAGGGTTTCGGCATCGCTGTCGTATTCTTCTGCGCCGGGGATGCCGAGTTTTTTGAAGTGATCGGTGACGCGCTTGGTGACATACATATTGCCATCGCGATAGACGAAATCAACAGCGGGGATGAAGCGTTCGCTTTCCATGATTTCGGCCATCTTTTCGTACATTTCTAAGCTCATGGGTGGCTCCAAAGATTGGTGGATTGGGTTCGTTAGTTCCAGCCTAAGGTGTCGGCTGGGGGCATGGCATCAGCATTGGGTTAGATTTTGTTTTACAAGAAAACTTTGACCCGCTCGATTGCTAGCAATTCATCCGTTTCGTCATAAGCATATTGAATTAACTGAAAACCCAGAATAATCCCAAAGGCTTCACAGCATTCTCGAATGGGTTGAAAATTACGTATCCGATCGCTAAACAGCATCAAGCAAGGGTCATGGTCTGGATGTTTCAGCGCTTTCACCAAAACGTGCCCGATCGCTTCTTTCCAGTTCTCCACGGCTTTCACTTCGATGACGCTATCGTCGGTGAGCAGATCGATCGGGCCGTAGGGTGTCGGTGCTTCGATTTGGCCCCCTAATTCGGAATGGAGCCAATCCCGCACGATGCGTTCGGGGTAGTTGCGCGTTTCGATTTCAAACCAATTGGGCAATACGTCTAGGTCATTGAGACAGCGGATCGTTTTGTGGAAGGTGGGGCGAGAGATTTCCAGGTCTTTGCAGAGTTTGGCAACAGTGGGACGTTCTCCCAGTTGGCCGACTTTGTGGAGGTGCAGGCAGAGGCGATAGGCTGTGGGAGAAAGCTGGTTTTGGGTCAGGGTTTGGATCAGGTTGCGCGAGAAATTTAGGTCTGGTAGTAGAATTTCCTTTTCTTCTGGAGCTTGAATTTCCGGTGGCTTCCAACCCGTGATGTCTTGAATCCATCGTTCAATCCCCATTGTGGCGAACTTGCGATAGGTGAAGAGTGCTTCTGCCTTTTTAACGCGGGCTTCAAAAGCATAGTATTCGATCATTCCTGCGCAAAAAGGAGCGATCAGTAATCGGCTATTTTTCTTTCCTCGAAGTTCCAACTCAACAGGCTTACCCCGTAAGGGTTCCAGGCATTTTGGTAGGGGTGAAGTTCCAACTGAAACGGTCGTAATCCAAGGTTCGATGGCCTTGTGACTCACGCCACACAATCGCCCTAATCCAGAC
>JBAVRC010000029.1:0-5061 GCA_049694615.1 Thermosynechococcaceae cyanobacterium
GTGAAACTCTGGGATGTAACATCGGGGCAATGCCTGAAAACCATCGATGACAAAAAGCACCAATTCATGAGTGCTGCATTTAGTCCCAATGGCGAATGGCTGGCGATCGCCGGACAAGCCGATCGCCTCTTTTTGTGGCATCTTGCCTCAGAACAGTTCATCGCCGGACTCCAAGGGCATCGTGGCCCCGTGATGTCAGTGGTCTTTAGCCCCGATGGCCAGATGCTCGCCAGCGGCGGCACCGATCAAACCATTCTGCTCTGGGATTTAAACTCGCAAAAACAGACGCATAGCCTTCAGGGACACCGTAGTAATATCCGTTCCCTCGCCTTCAGTCCAGACGGCAAAATCCTGATCAGCGGCAGTCAAGATGGCACCCTCAAGCAATGGGATATCGCCAGTGGAAAACTTTGCAAAACCCTGCGACCGGAAAGACCCTATGAAGGCATGAACCTCACCGGAGTCACAGGACTCAGTTCGGCTCAAAAAAATATGCTGAAATCCTTAGGAGCCATTGAATCCGATGCAGTAAATGCTGGATAAGAGTCTGAAGGTTGTGTCAGTTGATCGGGTCTACACAGCACTTAAGCCAAGATGATTGACAAAAGGAATAAAATCTTTGTCGGAAAACAAAAGGGAATGTCCCCTCTCAATGCAAAATGTTGCGATGATGACATCGACTGTTTTCCGAATGGTTATTCCCTGCTTTCTTAACGCTCTAAAGTTGTCTGCACTCTTGATGGCAACCTCAAGGCCAAGCAGATTGAATACCGTAAGCGAGGTCAGCATGTTCTTCGCTATCCGGTAATCTGCATCGGCGCGAAAGCCCTGCAACACCTCCATCAGAATTAGATCCCCAATACCGAGCAATTCCACACCGAGCAGCTCATCTAACTGAGCCGTTTGCAGCGTATCTGTACCATTGAAGTAGTCAATCCAAACACTAGAATCTACCAAGATCATTGGATGCTTCTCATCGCGTCCAGATCTCCGTCCCATTGAAGCTTGCCTTTTAATTTTTTAATCTCTGACTGCTGGTTGAGCCGAATCAGGGTTTTCAGCCCAAGTTCTACGGCCTCTTTCTTGGTTTTCAGCCCAGTTGCCTTCAATGCATCCTGCATCAGCTTGTCATTGATGATGATATTGGTTCTCATGATCGCATCTGTGATGTGTATCTATAATGGTATCTTTACACATTCTAGCCATCAGGGTATGCTTGGGGCAAGCAACCCATCACCCCATGCCCTGAGTCAGACAAGGCGCAAGGGGTTGAAAAATTGAGGCACAAACCTTGAGCGATCGCAATTTTCGACTGACCGACTCTGAAATCCAGCGTCTAGCCACCCTGGGCGGACTGGCCCCATCGGGCGGCAATGTTCAGCCTTGGAAACTTCGAGCAACCGCCCAAACCTTGGAACTCTACCTGCATCCCGAACGATCCACCAGTTTTATCGACATCGAACGATACGCCTCTATCTTCTCCTTGGGATCCGTTGCCGAGAACCTTGCGATCGCCTCAAATTACATGGGTCTCCAGTACGCCTTCCAATTTCTGGGCTATCGGGATGTAAGTCATCCCCTAGCCCGATTTGAATACTGGAGTCGCCATGATCCGCCCATTGCTCCGGCCATCGATCTCTACGAGGCTATTGAACAACGGGTCACCAATCGTCAACCCTTTGACGGCACCATCATTGCCCCAGAAGCCCTTGATACCCTCCAAGTTGCCGCCCAAACCCATGGCGGGATTTGTCAGCTCTGGAGCCTGCAAGACCGGGCATCCAAAAAAGTCGCCGCGCAAATTCTGGGTAAAGCCGATCGCATTCGGATGCAGCACCCAGCACTGCACCAACAACTCTTTGGCGAACTACGTTGGACTCGCGAGGCCGCAGAAAGCTCTCAGGATGGTATTCATATCCAAACCCTTGAGTTTACGCCACCTGCTTTACTGGGTTTGGCACTTCTCAGCCGATATGCGATCGCTCGCCTGTTCCCCCGCAAAGCAGTGGAGGCGCTTCCTTTACCTGCACTGTTGAGCTGCTCCCATTTTTGCTGCCTCAGTCTGAATCAGCCCATAACACCCGCAGCCCTGTTTACGGCTGGCCAAGTGCTACAGCAGGTCTGGTTAAGGGCAACTTGTTTAGAGTTAGCCCTGCAACCCTGGACCGCTCTGCCGTTTTTTTGGATTCGTGCGCTCTTTTTCCCTGGCACAGGCTTCAGCCCCTCAGAGGAACTCGAAATTAAAACCCTTGGGGAAGATCTCCGTCAATTGTTTGGCCTGTCCCCTGCATCATTTCCGCTCTTTCTATTTCGCCTGTCCAAAGCAGCACCGCCCACGGGGCGATCGCTCCGCTTGGATTGGGAAACATTTACGATTAAGTGTGAGACATAAACAACTGTTCTAAGTTGACTTTTGGTATCGCCATAGTTCAAAAAACTCCGAATAAAAGGAGTACCGATTTCACTTCTCTCTCAATCGGTTGTCCAGAATCGTTTCGCTTGCCGTAAATTGCCTGCCCCTTATAAAATAACGACGCTGAAGACCCTCCATCTAGATTGAGAGCAGCTTGCACGCCTAGACTATGCATAAAATTTGCCAAATCTTCGAGGGTCATCCCGGATGAATTAGCACCCTTTTTTTGGGAAATCATGACCCAAACAACGCTGCCATCCGCCTTCAGTCCAATTGCTGTTCTAGCATTGGGTTGCTGAGATCCAATGGCATCTCGAATGAGGGTGCCGTTAGCGTAGTCCGTAAATCCTTCTTGTTGAGCGGTGTCGATAGGTAGTAATTGTGGGCCGCCACCCATCGCATGTCTTAATTGACAGTTGGTCGGCGTCGGGGCCGAATGAATGGCAATCTCGTAAACAACTTTTTTGTTGCAAAGATAGATTCTAAATTCGCTGCGGTTAAGAATGGAAGGTAGATAGGAAGATAGGTTTGGATTATTCATTAATCGTTCATTTTCTTTTGGAGTCGCTATTTCACGACCGTCGATTACAACGATAGACGTTGTTTTCTGATTAATGGGATCAAAATAGCCTGCATTAATTGCTGCCAATGCTTGAGTTTGTTTCGCTGCTTGTGCAACCGATATAATGGTAGGTGCAACAAACGGACGAATGGTGTAGAGTTGATGATTCGGGATCGTCAATGTATAAGCGATGCTTTTCTCTTGTTCAAACACTTTGTAGTCGAGAGTTTCTATTTTTTCTGGCACAAAGTCTGGTTTGGCAGTAATTTGAGAAATTAGGAATATTCCAGTTCCAATTCCCACAATTATGATTCCAACTTGTCCAACATACTGCACGGTTTTGTATCCTATTTGCGAAGGAACTTGAGACCGTTTGCGATCGCAGGCATATTGGCCACCCAGAAACCATAGTCGCCCGTGTAACCTCGCTGTATGGTCTCAGACCCAATCAATGTCATATTGAGTGTAGTACATGCGGTCCTAGCAATCATCATCAAAATCTTACTGGGGTTCTATTGATGTTGAAGATTAAACAGAAAGCTGAAATCTTATGATTCCTTCGTGGTTAACAATTGGGGGGATAACCTTTCTGGTGGCGCTGTTGAGCAATCGCTTGCAGACAGCCGCTGAATTTCGCTGGTTTATGAGACAGAGCCGCCCACGGTGGCTCACGTTCGAGTGGGCGATTCCCTTTATCTGGATTTTTATCCTATTTTGTGGGGCTTGGTCTGCTGTTTTGGTTTGGGAAGTCAGCCACAGCGGTGGATTAATGGCAGGTTACTTACTGCTGGAGATGGTGATTTTGTCCTATACGCTGGTGATGTGTCGGTTAAGAAGCTTGAAGATTGGAACCCTCATTGGCGGGTCAGGGTTCTTTTTGGGATGCTTACTGGCTGTGGCGGTGTGGCCAGTTTCCCAGAATGCCGTTTGGTTACTGCTGCCCTATCTGTTATGGAGTCCGATTGGGACGTTTGTAACCTGGCAGATGATGGGTCTCAATCCTTCAGATAACTAGAGTGGGTGGTTGTGCAGCTTGACAGATTCGGGGCACGATAACGTCCAAACGAGTGTTTTGTGAAGGATGTCTTCAAAATATGAGGAAATGATGGAGATAATCTTAAGAATTGGTTATCGATTCAAATGTTTTAACTGAACCATAGACGAAGTAACTTGCTGTCATCCCATTGCTTTGCGGTATGATTTTAGGGTTGAGAGATGCTTCTGTCATTGCGATCGCGAACGCTTCAAGACCTTAATCAGTCTTTTGACCCATGTAGATCCATTTACGATTTGAGCAGACTGAGACCCCATATAGATTTCTAAGAACAGATCGGTTGAGTTTCTCCTAACCAGGAATAATGGTCATGGGGATGTAATTAAAATCTATGTATACTAAGGAGAATATTTTAGTAGAATTCAATGAAAAATATTGATAAAAATACGTTTTTGACGTTTCGCTTTCAGGGGGGGTTCTTTTATTATGATACGCCTTTTACTGGTGGATGATCAAAATCTAGTTTGCCAAGGTCTAAAAGCAATTTTAAGCCAGGAAGAGGATTTTCAAGTCGTGGGAACGGCTGAGAATGGAGAGGCTGCGATTGAGCAGGCAGAAGCATTACGTCCCAATATCGTTTTGATGGATGTGCGAATGCCCATTATGAATGGCTTAGATGCAACGCAGATCATCTGTCAAAGGTTTCCGGATATCAAAGTATTGGTTCTCAGTACGTTTGATGACGATCAATATATTGCTGATTCTATGAGAGCCGGTGCCAAGGGTTATTTGATCAAAGATATGCCTTCGGATGAGTTAGCCCAAACGATCCGGCTGGCTCATCGCGGTTATACACAAATGGGACCAGGTTTGATGGAAAAGCTGGTTGTCAACATGCCGAAGCGTGAAACGGACTTAAAAAATCAGCCTACCCCTATCGATTTATCCCAACTGACGCCGCGAGAATATGAAGTGATGTGTTTGCTCAGATTTGGCGCAACAAATCGCGAGATTGCTGCACAACTTTATATTTCAGAAGGAACCGTCAAAACGCACATCAATCATATCTTGAATCGATTGGATCTAAAAAAT
>JBAVRC010000030.1:0-4764 GCA_049694615.1 Thermosynechococcaceae cyanobacterium
ATAATTACAACTGGATGAATCGGAATCTGCATGCCTCACCCCATCGCATTGCCAAATTATTGCGAGCTTGGAGTCAACAGTATGGGGCGGGACTGCGCGTATTGCGACGTACTGACAACCAAAATCCAGTTGGGTTTTATTTGCTATTCCCTGTGACTCAGGAGTCGGAAGTTCACTTTTTCCAAGATCCGAATCGGAGTCTACATTTTAGTTCTGAGGATAGTACTGATCCGTTCACGCTTGCCCAAGTCGGCGATTTATCCTGTCTTGCCGTTTTTATCCGCAGTTGGGTGATTGAAGCCCCTTACATCAGCACTCATCAACCCATTTTCTTGCAAGATGCTCAAACAGTCTTGCATCAGATGAAACAGGATTTTCCAAATCTATGCGATCTCTATTCGATGATTATACATCCGACCTACGAGGCACTTTCAGTTAGTTTAGGGTTCCAAAAAATGCGGAATTCTCCCTCATCCATTTATTGGATGTATTTGGCCCTAGATCGATTTTTAGCCCTAGATATTGCTGGTTTGGACCCGATGGGTCTCTCTCCCCCATTGCAGGATGAGGGAGAGACTGCACGTTAGGATGCGGGCAATGTGCTCTCATCAGCCGCATCCACAGGGCTGGATTCGATCCCTTCTGGCTCATCTCCGGTTTCTGTATCTGAACTGGAGTCCAATATCGGAACTACGGCAACGGCGGCGATCGCATCATCTTCATCTAGACGTTGCACCCGTACCCCTGTTGCGGCCCGCGACTGGGAGGAAATGGCCTTAATGGCCTGACGAATGATAATCCCTCTAGCCGTAACCAACATCAACTCATCGTCTCCGGTCACAATCCGCAACGCAGCCACCTGATCGGGGGGTTGGATCGACTTAAATTTAGTAGAGGTGATGCCTTTGCCCGCTCGATTTTGGAGTCGAAATTGAGAGACAGGAACTCGTTTGCCAAATCCATGGGTGGTAATGACCAAAACCCAAGGGCCATTGTAGGTGGGTTCTTCAACAATCTCTTCAATGGTTTCTTCCGCCATTTCTTCATCCGTTTCTTCAACGGCGACGGTTTCAAGCTCTAAATCTAAATCGACGGATTCATCGCTGGGGACTTCCTGTCCCGCCGTTATCAAACCGGGCAAAATGTCCATCCCAATCAACTCATCATCCTGACGCAGCCGCATCGCTCGCACACCGCGTGTAGCACGACCCAGGGGACGTAACTGCTGGTGGTTGGCCCGGAGATGGATGGCCATCCCCCGCCGCGAACCAATGATGATGGTATCTTCCACCCGTGCCCGTCGCACCCAGCGCAATTGGTCGCCTTCTTCTAAGGAAATGGCAATGAGACCGTTGGTGCGAATATTGCCAAAGGCTGCGAGGGCTGTTTTTTTGATGAACCCTAAGGCGGTCATCATGATCAGGTATTCGTCTTCGCTAAACTCGCTGACCGGGATGACTGAGGTGACCTTTTCTTCGCGGGTGATGGGGAGCAGTTGCACAATAGGCACCCCCCGCGAAGCCCGCGATCCCAAGGGAACTTGAAAGGCTCTGAGGCAAAAGACGATGCCGCGATCGCTAAAAAACAAAATGCTGTCGTGATCGCAACAGGCAAAGAAATGCTCCACCGCATCATCTTCCTTAATCCGCGCCCCAGCTCGACCACGGGTGGCCCGGTGCTGCGCTTCAAAGGTGCTTACGGGCATGCGCTTAATGTAGCCCTGCTCGGTAACCAGAATAATGGATTGCTCATTAGCAATTAAATCGATATCGTCCAGTTCGCCATCGGCAGATTCAATGCGGGTGCGGCGGGGGGAGGCAAATTTTTCCTTGAGTTGCAGCACCTCGGTTTCAATGATTCCGAGCAACCGCTCCCGTCGGTCTAAAATATCTTGCAAGTCGGCAATTTGCAGTTGCAGATCTTCATGTTCTCGCTGAATTTTTTCCGCTTCTAGGGCCGTTAAGCGGCGCAGTTGCATTTGTAAAATGGCATCGGACTGCACCTCAGATAACCCATAGCGATCCATCAGTTCCTGACGGGCGATCGCCGCATCGGCTGCACCGCGAATGAGTTGAATCACGGCATCCAGGTTCGCTAAGGCAATCAACAACCCTTGCAAGAGATGATCGCGCTCTTGGGCTTTACGCAATTGATATTGGGTGCGCCGGGTAATGCAAGTTTCGCGAAAGTCTAAGAAAACGCTTAAAAATGTCTTGAGGCTGAGTAATTGCGGTTCGCTCCTCACCAAGGCCAGCATATTGGCCCCAAAGTTGTTTTGGAGGGGGGTTTGTTTATAGAGATTGTTGAGGACCACCTGGGGGTAAGCATCGCGCTTGAGTTCGATCACAATGCGCATTCCGTCGCGATCGCTTTCGTCTCGGATATCGGAAATGCCTTCCAGCCGCTTTTCATTCACCATTTCGGCAATTTTTTCGATGAGCGCTGCCTTATTGGTTTGGTAGGGCAACTCCGTCACAATGATGGCTTCGCGATCCTGCCGTCCGGGTTGTTCCAAGGTCTCTATGGAAGCGACCCCGCGCATCGTAATCGAGCCACGTCCGGTGGTGAATGCCTCGCGAATACCACTGGTGCCCAGAATGATGCCCCCGGTGGGGAAGTCGGGTCCCGGAATATGTCGCATCAATTCCAGGTCGGTAATGTTGGGGTTATGGATCAAGGCAATGAGTCCATCTACCAACTCGCTCAAGTTATGGGGCGGAATATTAGTGGCCATCCCGACGGCAATCCCAGAGGAGCCATTCAGCAAAAGCTGAGGAACCCGAGCCGGCATCACGGTCGGCTCCTGTTGGGATGCATCGTAGTTATCGATAAAATCGACGGTTTCCTGTTCAATATCCTGCAACAGGGCATCCGCCGTCAGGGCTTGCAAACGACATTCGGTGTATCGCATGGCCGCAGGCGGGTCGTTATCAACGGACCCAAAATTTCCGTGGCCATTGATGAGCGGCAGCCGCATGGAAAAATCTTGGGCCATCCGCACCAGGGCTTCATAGACTGCCGAGTCGCCGTGGGGGTGATATTTACCGATGACATCCCCCACCACACGAGCACATTTCCGAAAGGGGCGGTCCGGTGAGAGTCCCAATTCGTGCATGGCGTAGAGAATCCGGCGATGGACTGGCTTTAACCCATCCCGCGCATCGGGGAGTGCCCGTCCGACAATGACGCTCATGGCATATTCCAGGTAGGACCGGGACATCTCATCCCGCAAATCCGTGGGGATAATTCGATCCTGGGGGGGCTCCTGGGAAAAAGTCATAGCCGAAAATACTCCAAAAAGTAGGTTCTATTGGCCAAAATAAGCCAACAACGGTAAAGGGACGTCTCTCAATAGAGATTTCTCAATATTGAAACGGTGCAGTAAAGAATTTTACCATGATCTCAGGATTTGCTGTGAGACGATCCAGGAGGGGGATGGATGGTCTCAAGTCCTGTTTCCGACCAGATGGCGATCGCCTGAGTGGGAGACACTTGGGATCCACAGGGAAGCGATTGGAGGTTAGCTACTGCACCGTTACAAAAGCAACAGCAGAGTATCAGTATTTTTTGGGATAAAAGAATCAACAAATGTCAAAATTTACGGAAAGAGCGATGCGATTTACAGGTTTCTTAATTATAATCTGACCGTAGGGTTCGTTTAATATCAGCATGACGATACCGCATTCGGACTGGAGACGACCGTTCAAGGGGCTGATCATCATTCTGGCGGCGGTTAGTTTTGCTCCCGATGCTGCCGCCTTGCCCGCTAGCGAGGTCAGCAAAATTGCCCAAGGCGTAACGGTAACGGTTTTAATTGACGAGCAAAATTTCGGATCAGGCGTGTTGCTGAATCGACAAGGCAATACCTATACGGTCTTGACCGCAGAGCATGTGGTGCCCAACATCTCTGCGGCATATAAAGTCATTACGCCCGATCAGGTGTCTCATCCAGTCAATGGGCAAACCATCAAAAAAATGCCAGGGGTGGATTTGGCGGTGGTGCAGTTTAACAGCGATCGCCCCTACAGTGTGGCCAAAATGGGGAATTCCGATACGGCGGTGATTGGGTCGGTGGTGCATGTGGCGGGTTTTCCCGCACCGGGTCGCGCTATTCAAGATCGGGAATTTACCTTTACCACGGGCGAAATCTCAGCTCGACCGGCCAAGGCCCAAGCGGATGGGTATGCGTTGGTTTATACCAATGTGACGCGCCGAGGGATGAGTGGCGGTCCGGTGATCGATTCGGACGGGCGGCTGGTGGGCATTCATGGACGTGCGGAGGCGGATGGAGATTCGGGATCTGCCAAAGCAGGACTCAATTTAGGCATTCCCATCAAGACTTTTACCGACCTGGCTCGGACGATGGGCCTCAAAATAGATGTGTCGCCTAATACCGCAAAGGCATCCCCGCCGCCTGTTCCTGCTGCATCGATGCAATCTGCTCAGCCCAGTCTTCCTGAGGTTTCGCCGCCTGCCTTTCAATCCAGTCCAGCTTCTACCCTTTCGCCCGCTTTGCTGTACAGCCGTCCAAAACCCATTCGGCCCACTTCCAGTTCGACAAAAGCGCCGATTTGTGCTGGCAGTAGCTGTTAGATTGTTTTTGGCCTGTTATTTATGATGTTTTCTAAACCTTGCATCCGATACAGCCTAATTCTGCTCATTTTGGCCATGGGCTGTAGTCATTTCTGGACGCGTCCGGCGATCGCAGAAAAAGAGGATGCTGCTGTTTATGAAGATAACCTTACAACAAGTAGCGGATTACGT
>JBAVRC010000031.1:0-5874 GCA_049694615.1 Thermosynechococcaceae cyanobacterium
GCATGGGGTAGCCTCTTGCCGTTAGAATATCGCGACAGAAGGGCATCCTTATTAAAAGGAGAATCCTTGCATGGCAGAGACAGCCCCAAACGCCCACTTGGCTTTTGTAGACTTTTGTCTCTTCAGAGGTTGACTTTAGACCAAAGTCCTGATTACTGTCTGGAACAGATTGTTCCAATCAATAATGCATACATCTTTCATCTATGGACTGGTCGTTCAGTCTGAACTGCCATTACTCGATCCTATTCCTTCGAACCGCGAACCAGAGGTGACCGTTCGGTTCGGATCCCTTGCGCATATAGCCGTTGAACCCGATACGAGGCATAGCATTTTAATCAAATTGCCTTTAGAGGTAAAATTTCTCATTCGCAACGGGTGCCACATTCTTATTGATGCGCCTCCAACGGTTGATCGAGCCATTCCCCGCACCCATATTCTCGGCGCAGCCATGGCCTTTATCCTGAGACAACGGGGATTTTTAGTCCTTCATGCCAGTTGCGTTGCCCGAAACGATCAAGCGATCGCCTTTTTAGGGGGGTCCGGCTGGGGCAAATCGACCTTGGCCTCTTGGTTTCATCAACAAGGTTACCGACTCATGACCGACGATGTGATGGCCATCCGTATGGATACATCGGGTGCTCAAGTCATTCCCAGTTTTCCAGAAGTCAAATTATTGCCAGATGCAGCCGCTGTTTTAGAGACCGCATCCGAGTCTTTACCGCTACTCCATTCCCTGAGTCATAAACAAATTCGACGACTCGATGGACAATTTGCCCTCCATCCCGTTCCCATTCAGCAGCTCTATGTTTTGAGAGCCGGATCTTATACCGACATCGAACCCATCTCCCGAGCTCAAAGCTTTACCGAACTCGTACAACATTCGCGTGCCGCCAAGATGCTCGGCGATCCCACCGTTATGATTCAACACTTTCACCAGTGCAGCCAATTAGCCAAAACGGTACCGATGGCCTACCTCAAGCGCCCGCGATCGCTCCAGCAGTTGTCTCAAGTTCTAGCCTGCGTGGAAAAGCATCTCCAAATCCATCCACCCTACGCAGAAATTGGCGATCGCCATTAACCGACCCCTATGTCCTATCGATGCCATGCCCTGTCCATCGAAATTGATGCCCTCACCCGCTACGGACGACAATTGGGGCTGCATTCCCTCGATCAGGCACTGCATGCCTTAGCCCAGGCGATCGCCCTCCATCCCATGTGGCAAGACTTACCCCAAATCGCCTTGATGGTGCGGAGCCAACCCACCCCCGTCATTGCGATCATCGGGACACTCTCGCCTAAAAGCATTGGACAAATCGGCATCCAGCAGCCCTCCTTAAATGAAGCCTGTCGTCGCCTTCGATACATCGACTATGCCGCTGCCACCGCTGCCACCGAACAACTAGCCACTCAACTGGTACAACGCTGGGGATCGCGTTCCATTAAGACATTCAGCTTTTATGGCATTCCCAGAGGTGGCCTGATTGTCTTAGGTCTACTGGCCTATGCCTTAGGGTTAAGTACAGAGCAATTACATCCCCCGTACCCTGAAGACGTTCCATTGGTCGTCGTGGACGATTGTGCCCTCAGCGGATCTCGGTTGGCCACAACACTCCACCAATATCCGAGCCACAACCTCATTTTTGCCCCCCTTTACGCCCATCCCGATCTTCGAACCGCCATAGTTGCAGCCGAACCGCAAATCCTCCATTGCGTCAGCGGCCAAGATCTGTCCGATCATGGTCCGACGATGTTAGGCGCAGAAAATTACGTCCAGTGGCAAACGGAAAATCGAGAACGACTCTCTGGGCAGCGCTATTGGTTGGGGTTACCGGATTACCTGTGCTTTCCGTGGAACGAACCCGACCATCCGGTTTGGAACCCCGTTACGCACCAGCTAGAACAAGGCTGGCGCATTATGCCCCCAGCCTACTGCCTCAAAAACCGTCAGATTCTGCCCAATCCTTTACCGATTCAAACCCAACCCCAAAGTAAGGGGTGGTTGCAACCTAGCCCAGACATCATCTTTGGCGAACTGGGCGGCCAAATTTTGATGGGTCACTTAGCCACGGGTGAAACCTTTGGACTGTCCGGTCGAGCTGCACATTTCTGGCAAACTCTCTTACAAGCCGAGCATCTCGATGGGGCGATCGCCACTTTATCCCGACAGGAGAAGGGGTCCCAAGCCGATCTCCATCGCGACCTTACCCAGTTTCTCAATCAACTCCAAAGCCAAGGCTTAGCCACCTTCAGCCCATCCGTCTACCCCTACCCGCATTTGGGGGCGGCAACGCAAACCGCTACAATAGAAGTCGGTTCTTCTGCAATGGCAAGCATTTAAGCATGGCTACCCAGGCTCCCGTCAAAACGCAATACGAAGCCATTATTGGTCTAGAAACCCATTGCCAACTCAGTACGGCAACCAAAATTTTCTGCACCTGCTCCACCACCTTCGGCGCTGAGCCCAATCGCAATGTCTGCCCCGTGTGTATGGGCATGCCCGGTGTGCTACCCGTCCTTAATCAAACTGTTTTGGAATACGCTATCAAAGCGGGAATGGCCCTCAACTGCAATATTTCCGACTACAGCAAATTCGATCGCAAACAATATTTCTATCCCGACCTGCCCAAGAACTATCAGGTGTCTCAGTACGACTTGCCGATTGCCGAACACGGTTGGCTAGAAATCGAACTCGTCGATGCCCAAGGCGAACCCGTGCGTAAACGTATCGGCATCACCCGTCTGCACATGGAAGAAGATGCTGGCAAGCTGGTACATGGGGGCAGCGATCGCCTTTCGGGATCCACCTACTCCCTCGCCGACTATAACCGAGCAGGCGTTCCCCTCGCCGAAATTGTGTCCGAACCCGATATTCGTTCGGGGCAGGAAGCCGCAGAATATGCCCAAGAACTGCGGCGGATCCTGCGTTACCTGGGGGTCTGCGATGGCAACATGCAAGAAGGATCCCTACGTTGCGATGTCAATATTTCCATTCGCCCTGTGGGTCAGGAAGCCTTTGGCACGAAGGTCGAAATCAAAAATATGAATTCCTTCAATGCCATTGGACGGGCCATTGATTACGAAATCGAGCGTCAAATTGAGACCCTCGAATCCGGCGGTACCATTGCCCAAGAAACCCGCCTCTGGGAAGAAGGTGCACAACGTACCATCAGCATGCGGTCTAAAGAAGGATCCAGCGACTATCGCTACTTCCCCGAACCGGACTTGACCCCCATTGAAGTCCCCGCCGAGCAACTCACGCAATGGAAGGGCGAGTTACCAGAACTGCCAGCCCAAAAGCGCCATCGCTACGAGTCGGATCTAGGACTGTCCCCCTACGATGCGCGGATTCTGACCGATGATCGGGCCGTAGCCGAATATTTCGAGGCGACCCTAGCTGAAGGTGCACCAGCCAAGCAAGCTGCAAACTGGATCATGGGCGACATTGCCGGATACCTCAATAGCAAAAAACTCGATATTGGGTCGATTCCCCTAACCCCAGAGGCTTTAGCCGAACTGGTGGGGTTAATTGAAGCCAACACCATTAGTTCTAAAATTGCCAAGGATTTACTCCCGGAATTGCTCAAACAAGGTGGATCCCCCAAACAACTAGTGGAAGCCAAGGGATTAACCCAAATTTCCGACACTTCTGCTCTCGAAGCCATGATCGACGAACTTTTAACGGCCCATCCCAACGAGTTGGAGCAATACCGGAACGGCAAAACCAAACTCCAAGGATTCTTTGTAGGGCAACTCATGAAGAAAACAGGGGGACGAGCCGATCCCAAATTAGCCAATCAACTGCTAACCCAAAAACTCCAAGGTTAAACCCCACCCTCATCCGTCTATAAACCGTGCAACTCCTCTGCAAGGGCCGTTAGGAGTCTTTCATTTTCGGCCTCGGTACGAATAGCCACCCGGAAATAGCGATCACCCAATTCTGGGAAGCTCAGACAATCCCGGATTAAAATGCGATGGCGTTTGAGCACCTGTTCTTGTAACTGGGTAGCGGACACATCGCAACGCACCAATACAAAATTGGCCGCACCGGGAATCGGATACAGCGCTTTGAGCTGTGCCAATCCGTTGAACAATGGTGGTTTTGCAGCAGCTAACCATGCATGGGTTTGGGCCTGAAACGCTAAATCCTGCACGGCAGCAACCCCGGCGGCGATCGCCAGAGCATTAACGGACCAGGGATCACGCCAAGCTTGCCATTGCTTAAGGACTGCGGGATGGCCAATGGCATAGCCTAAGCGCAACCCCGGCAAGCTGTAGAACTTAGTGAGCGATCGCAGGATCACTAAATTGGGATGGTCTGCAATTTCGCTCACTAAACTATAGGCATCCGCATCTGGCACAAAGTCCATAAATGCCTCATCCACCACCACCAATTTAAACCGCTCTAATAGTGGCAATAAATCCAACTTACTGAATAATTGTCCCGTTGGATTATGAGGATTATTCAATAGCAACCCAACAGAATTTGAGGATACGGCTAGAAGACTTGCAACCATTGATGGGCTACTAGCGTGAATCGTTTGCTGCTGTTCGGCGATTGCTAAATCCATCGGATGGGTGCAGCACTGAACCTCAAAGGACTGTAACGCGCGGCGATAGTCACCAAAGCAGGGGGTTACTAGATGGGTTTGTGTTAGCGCACTGAAACTACGCCCAGCCCACGTCAACAATTCTGCTGCACCATTCCCTGCCAAAATCCAGTCAGCAGACAGACCATGAAACTGGCCCAGCGATTGTCGGAGTTGCATTGCATTTGGATCAGGGTATGCTCGAATTTCTGCCAAATGGTTGCGAATTTCATCCAATACTGAGGCTGGTGGACCCCAAGGATTGATACTTGCCGAAAAATCTAAAATATCTTGGACCGAACAATTGGCCCATGCCGCCGCCCAAGATAAATTGCCACCATGATGCGGGCGAGATAAGAACACGTTGTTATGGATAACCGTCAAAGATTGAACTCAGAGAATCATAAGATAAGTTTCTTTCCCTCTCTTAATCATAGCGAGTTGGTTGATGAAGCAAGGGCGATCGCTATTTAGCTGATGGTGGCACTCCCCATCTAATCCAGCAGAATTCCCATCAAATTCAGAACAAAGCCAGACAAAACACCCTCTCCAGAAAGTTGGGTTGGATTTTCGAGAATTTCTACTGTGCAATCACCCCGATAAATTTCAACCCTTTGTGTTTCGGGATCAAGCAGCCAACCTAAACGCAAACCATTTTCTTGATACTCCTTCATCTTGACCTGAATTTCCTCGATCTCATCACTGGGCGATCTTAACTCCACCACAAAATCAGGGCACAGCGGCACCAGCTTTTTACGCTGCTCAGTCGTCAAGCCTTGCCAGCGATCCAACCGAATCCAGGCAGCATCCGGTGACCGAATGGCACCATTCGGCAAACGAAACCCTGTTGAAGAATCAAACGCTACACCCGTCCCGATCTCCTCATTCCACATCTCCAAACGAGCACTAAGTTTAATATTCCGTCGTCCTGTCTCACCACCCGTCAAAGCCACAACCACCAACTCTCCAATAGACGTGCGCTCAAACTTCAGATCTCGATTTGATTGACAAATTTGCTCAAACCGCTCATCCGTAAGATCAACTGTAGAACGTAAATCAAGGGTGACGACCATTTAAGAAGAACCCACCTTAATCAACATGAGTATCTAACTTCACTATAATAAACCCCCGATTCCTTAACTAAGAATCGGGGGCTTATTCAATACAAACCTGGCATCGAGCTATATTTGCAGGAGGCTACCCTCCAACTATTTTCGCCGCTGTAGCGTTTCACAACCGAGTTCGAGATGGGTCGGAGTGGGGCCACTACGCCATGGACACCAGGAAA
>JBAVRC010000032.1:0-9097 GCA_049694615.1 Thermosynechococcaceae cyanobacterium
ACCTAAATCACTATTTATTGGGCAGTGTGCAATTCTCCAGCGGTTGTCCCTTTCACTGCGAATTTTGCGATATCCCAGCCCTCTACGGCCATAACCCGCGCCTTAAAACCCCCGACCAGATTCTGGCGGAACTCGATGCCATGCTGGAATCTGGCAATCCTGGCTTGGTGTACTTTGTCGACGACAACTTTATTGGGAATCGTCGTGCGGTCATGGAATTCTTGCCGCGCCTCATCGAATGGCAAAAAGAACGCGGTTATCCCTTACAATTTGCCTGCGAAGCCACCCTCAATATTGCCCAGAGTCCCCAACTGCTAGAACTGATGCGGGAAGCCTATTTCACCACGGTCTTCTGCGGCATCGAAACCCCCGAACCGGATGCCCTCCACGCGATTTCTAAAGACCAAAACCTGAGTATGCCGATTCTAGATGCGGTCAAAGCCCTGAATCGCTACGGCATGGAAGTGGTGTCCGGCATCATCATCGGGTTCGACACCGACACCCCGGAAACGGGCGATCGCATTCTCGAGTTCATTCGCGCCTCTCAGATTTGCGTTTTAACCATCAATTTACTCTACGCGCTCCCCAAAACAGCCCTTTGGCAGCGTCTGGAGCAGGAGGGGCGCTTGGTCCTAGATGACGAAACCCGCGAATCCAACGTGAAATTTTTGATGCCCTACGAGCAAGTGGTTGAGATGTGGCGGCGGGTCATCACCACCGCCTACGAACCAGAATTTCTCTACGAGCGCTACCAATACCAGGTGGATTATACCTACGCCAACCGCATTGTGCCGCCGAACAGCCCAGCCCGCGTCAATTGGCCCAATATTCAAAAAGCGCTGATTATGATGAGCAATATTTTGGTCCGCATGGGCCTGTTTAGCAGTTATCGCAAAACCTTTTGGAAACTTGCTGGACCGGCCCTTAAAGCAGGCAAAATCGAGGATGTCATCGGTACCGGCTGGGCCAGCTACCATCTGATCGAGTTCGCCAAAGAATGTGCCACTGGCGAAGAATCTGCTTCGTTTTATTCCCAAAAACTACGAGAGCCAGAACCAGAAACCGTCAGTGTTTGAACCGTGCAACCCGCAATGGCCCCAAGGGTAGACCCATGGATCTACGCCTAGGAATGGGGGAAACGGGGCTCTACCAATGGATCACATCCGTAATTTTGGTACCAACTTTGCCGTGGGCATAGTTGTGGCGTGGCAATAACCCATGATTGCGATGATGGGCTTCAATTTCCGCGCCGTACTGCTTGAGAAACTGCTTAATGGCAGGGCGATTGCACCCCGTCAATTCGGCTAACGCATTTTGGTTCACAGCCCATTTCTCGATTTGGGATCGATCTGCTGTTTCGTTATGGTCAACGATGGCCTGAAATGCACGCCGTAGTTTCTCTTCAGCACTGCCCTTGGCATGACTTTTCTTTAAATCTTGGCTGTCTAGTTTGCCAAAGGTATGCTTGACGGTTGTGTATGTCGAGCGAACTTTTGCAGTGGTTGCCCCCCGACTCGCCACCGATTCATTGAGGCTACCGGATGTGATCGCCTGAAGGATCTGGGCAAAAGACTGGTTCAACTGCTGTTGTTGTTGCTGCTGGGACTGAAACTGCTCAATGAGAGCGGTCATTGTTGTCATCAAGGGTGCAAATCGTCCCATCAATCGATCCAGTAAGGAAGATTGAATGCGATAGACGGCAATTCCCGTCTCAAGATTTGGCTCGGACTGTGCCAAGGCTTGTTCGGCAAGGTGTGACTCTGCCCATATCAGCACCTCGCGGAATAAATCGGCCTGGGCCTGCTCTGGATAGCCCAACTGCTCCGCTAATCGATCCCAGCGTTGCCCATCATGCTCGTAAATCGGGATGGGTCGGGTGGTAATGACATCCGAGGTTGGGGTGTCAACAGCCGCTAGGGTCTCCGATATCGGATCAGACAGCGATCCTTGGACCGTTTTCGGATCAGATGGAGCAGACGGCACCGGAGAAACCTTATTTCGCGGAGCAGATGAGCGCTGTTTCGTTCCTGGTGAACGTCGCTTTGAATTCATGGCTTCTATCAATTGAACCCCCATGGTGCAAAATGGCCGCTTGAGTTTTCTGAGGTCTTGCAGCGAACAGCTCGGCACGACAAATTGTCCGCACCGCCGTCAGCGCAAATAAACCACACAAGGGATCATTCACATCGGAAAAAGTGAGCGATGTGTGGGGATCGTTATACTGGTCTTGCCCATTGCCGCGATCTAGATTGCGGCACATTTGGCAGATGACCTGTCCTCAGATCATTCATATAAAGCTATACTTCCCCAATAGACTCCTAAAAGAGCCATGTCGGTCAGAATTTTTGACAAAATGACGGATCAATGCTTTAGACAGCATGAGTACAGGTCTTTAACAACGGTCGATCGCGATCCCCATTTGCCCAACTAGGTTGGTTCGAGAGGGTTTGGCGGCGTTGCCGTTTTTTCGCCCAAACGGGGTTCGGTTCCCGCAAACAAGCGTTGCACATTGGTTTGGTGCCGCCAAATCACATAAGCACTACCCACCAAACCAAACAATACATAAGCCAACGGCTCCTTAAACACCGCCATCAGAATCGGCAGTGCGATCGCCCCGCAAATGGAACTCAGGGATACAATTCGGGACAGGGCCAACACCAACCCAAAGACCCCAAACATGGCTAACCCAACCTGCCAGTTCAGCATCAACACAATACCTAAGCTGGTGGCCACCGACTTGCCGCCGGAAAAATTTAGCCAGATGGATTTGCTATGGCCTAAAATAGCCGCCAATCCGCTCAAAATCACCATCCACGGTAACTGATCCGCCACAGTCCAACCCGGCGGAACCCAAGCCAGCAAAGGCGACCCAGTGCGATAGGCAGCTTGCACAAAAGCGATCGCCGCGACCCCCTTAAGTACATCCACCAGCAACACCGTTGCCCCTGGTCCTTTGCCTAGGGTACGCAACACATTGGTGGCCCCTGTGGAGCCGGAACCTTGGGTGCGAATATCAATGCCCTTGAGCCATTTGCCCAGAAGGTACCCCGTTGGCAAAGAACCGCAAAGATACGCGACGAGCAGCAACACGCCATTCCCGAACGACCAAAGCACCATTGGTAACATGTAAACACCCAACGCTGTTTCTTATTCTTTCCTAAAGTCTCGCACTGAAAGTGCATAGCTTTGAACTAGCGTATCTGGGACTGTAAAAATTATGATATACTTTGAGTATCCTAAGTCAATATAAGGTTTGAGGCTCAATCGTATGAAGTCGCAGATCGGGCAGTGGGGCAACTCGTTAGCGGTGCGGATTCCAAAGTATGTCGTTGAAGCGCTTGATTTAAAGCTCAACGATTCGGTGGAATGCACCGTTGAAGGGAGAAAGTTAGTTTTGGAGCAGATTCAAACCCTACCGGAACTCCGTTTGGAAGATCTGTTGGCAGCAATAGAAGAACCGCCGGAGGGCGAGGTGGACTGGGGAAAGCCCATGGGCGATGAGGTTTGGTAGTGTATATTCCGAAACGCGGAGATTTTATCTGGATTGATTTTGACCCCCAAGCTGGGCATGAACAAATGGGCCATCGACCTGGGTTAGTGGTCAGTCATAACAGTTTTAACGAGCGTATGGGTTTTGCTTTTGTGTGTCCGGTTAGTAACACGCAACGAAAAAATCCTTTCTATGTCGTCGTCCCAGAGGGCGAAGCAGTTACAGGCGTCATCATGACCAATCAACTGCGATCCCTGGATTTCAGAGCTAGGAAAGCGAGTTTTAAGGGCGAATGCTCTGATCTGTTGCTACAAGACGTTCTCAGAAGAATTAAACCCATCCTATTTTGAACCCATGTCGATCCCTGCTGTCAAAATGATCTTGGTCGCAACGCCGACAAGCAATTAGCTTTTCGGCATGCGATCGCCTTTCCCAAAATCGGCTCCAGCAGACTACATCAAAAGTACTTCCGCCGCACGGGACTGCACGAGTTGTGCCTGTCGGAGTGCGTCTAGCACCACCTCCGGTCCCGCCCCGATCTGGGACGACTGTTCGGTTAAATGACGTTTCCAGGCGCGACTACCGGACTGGCCATTAAACAATTGCAACAAGTGTCGGGTAATTTGATGCAGTTTGCCGCCTTGTGTCACCCAAGCTTCGATATAGGGCAACATCGCTGCGATGACCGCCTCGCGGGTCGGTGGGTCGGTCGTGTCGTCATAAAACCGACAATCCGCTTCAGCAAACAAGTAGGGATGATCGTAAGCCGCTCGTCCCATCATGACGGCATCGACATGGGTCAAATGAGTTTGAGCCTGATCCAGGGTTTGAATGCCGCCGTTGATCTCAATCACTAAATGGGGAAAGTCTTGTTTCAGACGATAGACATCCCCATAGCGCAAAGGCGGAATATCGCGATTTTCCTTGGGGCTTAACCCCTGCAACCATGCTTTACGGGCATGAACGGTAAACCGAGCACAACCTGCTGCCGCGACCGTTTCTACAAACTGTACCATATCTTCATAGCGATCGCGATCGTCAATGCCAATCCGATGTTTGACCGTTACTGGCAACGGTGCGGCTTCGTGCATGGCAGCAACACAATCGGCGACCCGTTCGGGCTGGGCCATGAGACAAGCGCCAAAGTTGCCATTCTGGACGCGATCGCTGGGACACCCCACATTTAAATTAATTTCGTCGTAACCCAAGTCAGCGGCAATCTGAGCACAACGGGCCAGATCTTGGGGGCGATCGCCCCCCACTTGTAAGGCCAAGGGTTTTTCGGCGAGGGAGAAACCCAGTAGACGGTCCAGATCGCTGTGCAAAATGGCAGCGCTAGTCACCATTTCGGTGTAAAGCAAGGTATGGCGAGTGATTTGCCGCATCAAGTACCGGAAATGGCGATCCGTGCGGTCCATCATGGGGGCCACACTGAGGGGATAAGAGGCAGGAAGGGGCGATCGCATAGAGGCGTCAGGTTGAGGGGCGATTTTTAATTGTAGTCAGACCATTTGCTATCTTTAAATAAAGATTGAGCTGAGTACAGGGCACGAGGCTCTAGATCGATGGTGACAACGCTTGCGATTTCTAAGGAATTGACCAATCTGTCTGCGGTAACAGAACGGTTTAACCTGACCTACACCACCAACATACAATTTTTCACCGAATGGTTTGAGACTTTGCCATTGCTCTCACAGAAAGAGCAAGCGGTCCTGCACCATATTCAACAGCGTTTTTTAGACCATCGGAATCGCGGATTTTTACCAGAGGGAACGGTTGACAAGCTCATTGTTTCACCGTTGCTGGATTTGGCAGGGCTTTATGAACCACAGTTTACAATTCGGACGGAAGCTTCGGTTGAAATCGTCTTAGAGGATCGGGATGAGAAATTGCAGGGACGAATCGATACGTTAATTGTGCAAGATCAGTTCTGGATCTTAGTTGTGGAAGCCAAAAATACGGCCCTGTCTCTATCGGTTGCGATCCCCCAAGCACTGACCTACATGATGAGTGCGCCTCACCCAGACGATCCGGTGTTTGGGTTGGTGACCAATGGAGATGAATTTCGATTTATTAAACTGCTGCAATCGCCTTTGTCTACACCTCAATTTGATTTGTCGGATAGTTTTTCGGTGATACCGCCCCATCGCAGTCAATTAAATCAGGTCCTACAGATTCTGAAGGTGTTGCAAAATCGAGTTTCTCAGGTTCCTACTCAGACGTGAAATCGTAATCTTTGCCTGTTCTTCAATCATCGATCAAGTTTTGAGGTCTAAAAAAAGGTTGGGAGCCGATCATCCATCGAACTTCCCAACCTTTTTAACCTAATCGGTATTCAGGTTAGGTATAAACCCAACCCTATCCCCACTATTTATCGCTTCGAGCTAGTCGAGACTTGTTGAGCGCGATCGCCTCTCACAGGTCTGTTGTTTTTAATCGGTCCAGGGGTGGCCAAATCTTCGATGGGGGTTGAAATCGCTGGGTAGTGATCAAAGGCCAACTGCAAGGCAGCCGCTGCGATCGCCCGGATATCATATTCCTCATCGCTCAGGCTAGACACAATGGGTAAAAACGACGCTAACCGTTCGCCCATCAGCGCTTCCCGCATTTCCGACTTCAGTTGGTCCAAGCGCCGTGCTTCAATTTGGGCACGGGTCGGTGTGGGCTGAATTGGAATTTCCTGACGCACATGGTTTTCAATCTGACGCAGTTTCCAGCGCTCAGAGGTATGGGCTAGGGTAATGGCTGTCCCTTCGTTCCCTGCCCGTCCCGTGCGTCCAATGCGGTGAACATAGCTTTCTTGGCTGTCCGGCACATCGTAGTTAATCACGTGGGTTAAATCATCCACATGGATCCCGCGAGCCGCAATGTCTGTGGCTACCACCCAACGCACTTGACCTTGGCGAAACCGCCATAACAGCCGTTCTCGTTGACTTTGGCTCAGGTCGCCGTGATATTCATCGGCACTGTAGCCCGCCGCTTGGAGCTGATTGGTGAGGTCTGCGGCTTCCCGTCGGGTTTGCACAAAGATAATGGCTGTTTCTGGATCTTCCAGTTCCAAAACCGATTGCAACACCGCAGACCGTACCCCTAAGCGAGGCACCTTGTACGCAATTTGCCGAATGCGCATCGGGGCAGCTTGGGTTTGCTTGATCGTAATCGTGACGGGCGACTTCAGAAATTGCTTCGTTAGCTTATAAATTTCGGGTGGCATTGTCGCGGAGAAAAATGCAGTCTGCCGTGTTTCAGGCACCCGCGATAGAATTTGGCGCACATCGGGGATGAAGCCCATGTTGAGCATTTCGTCCGCTTCATCCAAAACAAAGCAGAATAGCTCATCGAGCACCAAAACGCCGCGATTGAGCAGATCCAACACGCGACCCGGTGTGCCAACCACAATTTGAGCGCCACGTCGCAATTGCGAAATTTGTCGCTCCATGGACTGACCGCCGTAGATCGGCAACACATGCATACTGGGTGTTGCCTTAAAACTTTGAATCGCTTGACTGACTTGCAGCGCCAGTTCGCGAGTGGGAGTCAAAATCAGGGCTTGCACCGCTTTCGATTTGGGATCGATGCGTTCTAGAATGGGCAATGAAAACGCAGCCGTTTTTCCAGTGCCAGTTTGAGCTTGTCCAATGATGTCTTTGCCTTCCAATAGGATTGGAATGGCTTGAAGCTGAATGGGTGTAGGTTCAGTTAAACCTAACTTTTCGAGACATTGAACGCGTTGTTGAGACAGACCGAGCTGACTGAACAAAGAGGTCATGTATTCTCCTATAGCGGGTCAACAATGTGCCGCCGCTCACGTTTGAATTAGTCTGCCCATCGCTCGCCGTTGCAGGCATCAAGCAGACATCCTCTTACAGGGGTAGGGGGCATTAGAGCCTAAAATTCCCCCCTTTCTCTTCCGCGAACGGAATGTGAGAGAGCAGCGTCACGCAAAACAGTTTTTTAGACTGGGGTCGGTTGAAAACGTTTCCGTTTACTTTCCTCGTCCTTGTATATCTTGCAACAAACTGTTACAAAAAGCGAACGATGGGAGGTAGGGTTTTCCCGACTTGCTAAGTCTAAAATAGGCTAAACCCTATCCTACAAAGGCAAATGGGGCTTGACCAACCAAATCTTGAATTGTCACCAAATCCCCATATAAGTCATAGGGATCGGCATCGACAATGCGAACTAATGCCATAGTACCCAATTGGACCGCCCTAGATTGCGAAGGGCGATCCGGGACTTGAATGTAAACCAACCCATCGACATCGGGGGAAAACCGAGCCGATCTCCCGATGAGTTGTCCTGTGCCGGGATGTTCTTGCTCAATTAAGACGGGAATGGTTTTGCCGATTTCGCGCCGATTGTTTTGCAACGAGATGGGCTGTTGCAGGGCCATGAGGCGATCGCGCCGTTCGTCCATGACGGTTTGGGGAATTTGGTTGGGTAAGTCGTAGGCGGGGGTGCCTTCTTCAGCAGAGAAGGTAAAGACTCCCACATGGTCGAATTCGTGGCGTTGCACAAAATCGCACAGGTGTTGGAAGTGGGCATCGGTTTCGCCGGGGAAGCCAACAATCAACGTGGTCCGCAGAACGGCATCGGGGAGTTCGGCTTTGAGGCGTTCGATGATGGCGTCGTTGACCCGACCTTGCCAGGGACGATTCATGGCCCGTAGCACCTCTGGATGAGAGTGTTGGAGGGGCAAGTCGAGGTAGGGCAACACGTTGGGGGTGTCGCGGATGGCGGCAATGACCTCCGGGGTGAGTCCAGTGGGGTAGGCATAGTGCATCCGAATCCAGGGCACATCCACTTTGCCAAGGGCATGGAGCAATTCGGCCAATTTGGGTTGGCCATAGAGATCCATGCCGTAGTTGGTGGTGATCTGGGAGATGAGGATCAATTCCTTGACCCCTTCAGCAGCCAGTTGCTGGGCTTCAGCCACAATGGACTCGATGGAGCGCGATCGCTGGTTGCCGCGCAGGTGGGGAATGATGCAAAAGGCGCAACGATAGTCGCAGCCTTCGGCAACCCGCAGGTAGGCCACGCCTTCTGTGGTGGTGCGATAGCGGGGCACGGTTTCGTCGGCGATGTAGTTGGGTTCGGCGGTCACTTCGGTGACCCGCTCCCCCGCCTCAACGCGCTGGATTACGTCGGCAATTTTGTGATAGTCGCCTGTGCCGACCAAGGCCACGGCTTCGGGCAGCTCGTCCAACAGTTGTTCTTGGAAATGTTGGGCCATGCAGCCGGTGATCACGATTTTTTTGTTAGCTTCGGCCAGTTCCACCAAGGTGCGCACGGATTCTTCGCGGGCAGCTTGAATGAAGCTACAGGTGTTGACAATCACATAGTCGGCGAGTGCTTCATCGGTATCGACGGTGTATCCGGCCTCGACGAGGAGACCCAGCATGTGTTCGGTGTCGATGCGGTTTTTTTCGCAGCCGAGGTGGGTAACGGCAATGGTGGGGGATTCGGGCATGGGCAATAGGGATAGGGTAGGTTAAGAACAACCGATTCAATCATGCAGGCCAAATGGCATACCGCAGCGGTTGCAGATTGTCGTATGCATTGATGCCAATGGCGATAGCCCAGTTTTACCCATGGCAAGACAAAAGA
>JBAVRC010000033.1:0-2806 GCA_049694615.1 Thermosynechococcaceae cyanobacterium
CTCCACGAGCGATCGCAGATTGGCAAAGACTGTGTGATCCACAGCGGCGTCGTGATTGGCGGCGAGGGGTTTGGATTTGTACCCACAGCCACAGGATGGTTCAAGATGCCGCAATCCGGCCATGTGGTGTTAGAAGATGCGGTTGAGGTGGGCAGCAATTCGACCATTGATCGGCCCTCGGTAGGGGAAACGCGAATTGGTCAAGGCACTAAAATCGATAATTTGGTCCAGATAGGTCATGGTTGCCAGATTGGCTCACATTGTGTTTTGGTGAGTCAAGTGGGGTTAGCTGGGGGTGTACGTTTAGGCGATCATGTGATTTTGGCTGGACAGGCGGGCGTGGCCGAAAAGATGTCGATTGGATCGGGCGCGATTATAACGGCCCAAGCAGGAGTCATCCAGGATGTGGCTGCGGGGGAAATTGTCTCCGGCACCCCTGCCATGCCGAACAAGCTTTGGCTGCGGACCAGTTTGCTCCTACGGCGTCTGCCGGAATTGTTCCAGAAAGGAGAATAGGCCAGATGTGACACGCGCTACCTTGCCAAAGTTTCGTTGCAAACGCGGCGATTGCAAAGGGACATTCGTTACCCTAGAGGTAGGACCGTTTGACGCCTAAAAGCAATAGGCAAAGGAGTTACAGCCATGTCTGCCCCTGTCCTTTCCCCTGAAGAACTCAAAGCTAAACTGAGTACCCTAGATGGTTGGTCGGTGCAAGACAATAAATTGCACAAACTCTTTCAGTTCAAAGATTTTGTGCGGGCTTTCGGTTTTATGGCAAGTATGGCCTTGATATCGGAAGCGATGGGCCACCATCCTGAATGGTTCAATGTTTACAATAGGGTGACTGTGGATCTAACCACCCACGACTCCGGCGGCATTACTCAAAAAGATATCGATTGGGCCACGAAGGCAAATACCTTAGGATCTTTGTGAGTCAAGCCTTTAGTGGAATTAATATGATTCAATTCACGCTAGTTTGTTGATCTCGATCACAACCTTGGTTTATATTTCATGAAATTCTATAGTTAAGGTTATTTATGCGTTGTTGCCCGTTTTAAGAATACGTTTTTTGGCTATGCAGAGTTCTGAGAGGTCACTATGAAAGTTCGAACCGTTGCATCGATGTCTACACTGTCGTTAATCGCAAGTATGAGTCTGATGGGTGTGATCGCCCAACAGCCAGCCCAAGCCAGTGGCGCTAAATTTATGTGTGGGACCAGCCAGGGATACCCGGCCACGGTTGCCCTTACGTCGCGAGGGCCTGTTCCCGTCATTCGCTGGTCGTCCAGTTACTTCAATACGTCCGGCTACTCGCCCCAGTTCCGCTGTAATGCTGTCTCGGCTAAATTCCAGCAATACTACCAAAATGGAATGCTCAATTACCTCACCACTGGATGGTCCAATCGCCAACCGGTGGTCTGTGTTGCGGCCCAAAAGGGCGGCTCTTGCGCTGGGGTGTTGTTTACCCTGAAACCAGGCAGCAATCCTTGGTTGACGTTAACGCGATTGATGGATGTGCGAGTCCGAGCATCAACACCGCTCAATGAAAGCACCGCTACCCCAGTCAACGTGACGGATGGCGAATACTTGGATATGAAGGCCTTTCTCGATAGCGCTCCGACTGAGGTTAGCACACCGTCCCAGTCCTCTACACAGCCAGCAAAAGGGTTGTGGTAACCTTTTGGGGTTGGGGGAAACCACTCGGTGGATGGTCTGAACCATGATCTAGATCACCGCATTGCCGCTTATTTTATGAAAGTCTATGGCAAGATAAGCCATTTGATGTCTATCAAACATGCAGAAACCTTTTTGTCGTGCAGGATTCAAGAGGAAACAATGAAGCCCCCAACTATCTTCTCCCTTTCGGCAGCCTCTTTACTGGCTGGTGCTACGCTTTTTTCAGCAATGGTTCCTGGATCTGCCCAGGCCAGCGATGTGAAGTTTACCTGCGGCACAAGCCGAGGCGTGCCCGCTACAATGGCCCAAACGTCTCGTGGCTCTATTCCGATTATCCGTTGGGTTTCCTATGCGTTTGGAGGGGATTATACGCCGTTGTATCGTTGTCAAGTCGTCTCGCCTAAGTTTCAAAAGTACTACGCGGATGGCAAGTTAAACTTTGTGAAGCCAGGTTGGGCCAATAGTCAGCCCATTGTGTGTGTGGCGAATAGCAAAGAAGGGACTTGTTCATGGGTGTTGTTTACCCTCAAGCAAGGCAGCGATCCTTGGGTAACCTTACAGCGCCTGATGGATGTGCGAGTACAAGCGGGCCCACCGCTGAATGAAAGCTCGGCGGGAGCTGGTTCGGCTAATAGCGGTCAGTATATTGACATGAATGAGTTTCTCAATACAGCGCCGGTTGAGTCTGTCTCTGCATCTGAAACGTTGCCAACGCAGCAAAACCTTGTTCCGGCTCCTTCTACCCCAGCTCCGTCTGGAGGGTTGTGGTAGAACTAGATGGGCCTCAGCGAATTCGTACAGTCATAAAGTTATAAATTGTTATTGGCCCCTGTTGAGCGGTTTGTCTCAGCAGGGGTAGTTTTTTCTTGTCTGAATAAAGAAGGCTTCACCCTGCCCCAATTGACCACGCTCTAAGACTTAGTAGAAATGCGATCGCTCAGTCAATAACCGACGATGTGTTCTGCAAATAAGCGACCATATCGCTTGCACATAATGGTTTAGAAAATAAAAATCCTTGAGCATAGTGACACTTAAGTTGAGTAAGAAGATCACGTTGAGTTTTAGTTTCTACACCCTCAGCAATCACATCAATTCCAAGGTTAGAAGCCAATGTAATAATGGCCTGTGT
>JBAVRC010000034.1:0-2914 GCA_049694615.1 Thermosynechococcaceae cyanobacterium
GACGAACCCTGTTGGATGCCAGAAATTGGTCTAGGCATTGGGCGTTGTATCTTACCCTCTGATCCGTTTGAGCGAGAGGTGTTGAGTTGGTTTGACGAGCGGGGCGATCGCTATCTCAGTGCAGAGGAGCAAGAGCGATACCGGGCGGAGCAAGAACGGCAACGGGCTGAACAGGAACAGCAACAACGAGAACGGCTCGAGGCATTTTTGCGATCGCAAGGGTTTGACCCGGATCATCTCCCCGAATCATAACAAAGGGCTAATGTCCCGAATTCTCGTGAACATTCGTGCGGTAACCCTAGGGGGCCGAAGGCGTTTTGGGTTGATAGGTCGAGCGAATGTGCAACTCCTTCAACTGCTTGGCCTCCACATCGGCAGGGGCTTGGGTTAACAAACACCGCGCCTGCTGGGTTTTGGGGAATGCAATGGTATCGCGAATCGACTCCTCCCCAGACAGCAACATCACTAGACGATCTAACCCGTAGGCAATGCCGCCATGGGGTGGGGTGCCATAGTTAAAGGCTTCCAGGAGAAAACCAAACTTGGCATAGGCTTCGGTTTCGGATAACCCGATGGTCTCAAACACCTTTTTTTGGAGGTCGGGATCATAAATCCGCAAACTACCGCCACCAATTTCTAGACCGTTGTACACCAAATCGTAGGCTTGGGCACGGGCGGTTTTTAAGTCTTGTCTATCTTCCGGTTTGGGTGCCGTAAAAGGATGGTGGAGAGCTTCCAGGCGCTTTTCGTCCGCGTTCCACTCAAACATGGGGAAGTCTACGACCCACAGCAGGTTGATGGCCTCTGGATCGATCAACCCCAGTTCGGCCCCTACCGATAAACGGACCCGCGAGAGGGACGCATTCACAATGCTCGTCGGGCCTGCGCCAAAGAGCAACAGATGACCCGGTTGGGATTGGGTGCGTTCGAGCAGTTCGGTCAACTGGGCTTCGGTTAAATTGTCTTTGATGGCCCCAATGGTATCGATGTCGCCGCCTTCGCGGACCCGAATGTAAGCCAGCCCCTTTGCACCGCCTTCGCTAGCCACCTTAAAGAGGTCGCCGCCCGGTTTAATTCGCACATTGGAGATGGCCTCGTTGCCGCAGGGAATGGGCAATACCTTCACCACCCCACCTTGGGCGATCGCACCGGAAAACACCTTGAACCCGGAGGTCGCGAACAGGTCGGAGACATTGACTAATTCCAACCCGAATCGGGCATCGGGGCGATCCGTACCGTAGCGGTCCATGGCCTCGGCATAGGTGAGACGTGGAAAGGCGCTGGGTAGGTCGATGCTTTTGACAGTTTTGAACACATGGCGCACCAGATCTTCGTTGAGATCCATGATCTCGTCTTGGGACATGAAACTCATTTCCATGTCGAGCTGGGTAAATTCCGGCTGGCGGTCGGCCCGCAGATCTTCGTCGCGGAAACAGCGGGCAATTTGGTAATACCGATCAAACCCAGCCACCATCAGCAGTTGCTTAAACAACTGGGGGGACTGGGGCAAGGCAAACCATTCGCCGGGATTGACACGGCTTGGGACTAGGTAATCCCGCGCTCCTTCTGGGGTGGAGCGGGTGAGGATGGGGGTTTCGACTTCTACAAACCCTTGGCGATCTTCCAGGTAGCGCCGAATGGCTTTGACGAGTTCATGGCGCAACAGCAGGTTATTGCGCATCCGTTCGCGACGTAAATCCAGGTAACGATATTTGAGGCGCAGTTCCTCCCGGACCGTCTCAGCATCGGCGGCGGATACCTGAAAGGGTAACTGCTGCCGCACGGCGTTCAGAACTTCAATCGCGGCGGCATAGACTTCAATCTCCCCAGTCGGGATTTTGGTATTGAGGGAGTCTGCGGGCCGAAGGGTCACCTGTCCCTGGATTTTGACCACATATTCGTTGCGCAGGGCGTCTGCCTGGGCATAGGTTTCAGGCGTCCGCTCTGGGTCGCTGACAATCTGGACCGTGCCACCGCGATCGCGCAGGTCTAGAAATATCACCCCTCCATGATCCCGACGGCGGTCAATCCAACCGAACAGGGTTACCGTTTGTCCAACCTGATCGCTTCTGAGTTCGCCGCAATAATGGGTACGCATGATGATGACTACAAACCAATGCTGTTCGAGAGGGTCAAGGAAAACAGAAAGGCGCACAAGACGCCGCAAGTTCTGAAAACCTATCCATTATCGCAGCTTTGTTCCTAGTCCCGCAGTCGGCAAAGTGGAACTTTGGTAAAAATAAGGTTAACAGGCTGTGCGCTAGCCCCCTCTGCATCGATGGGCCACTGGGACGCGTCAAAGCATTGAGGCAATGGTGCGCGACGCAGACCCCTGTATCGAGGCGATCGCCACCGTCAGATCCACCCCATAGGCAAAATCTCAGCCCGATGGTTGCCACAGTTCTGCCGAGTTGAGCATTCGATACTGAGGCAACAACAAACCATGGGGCGTATATTGGCCGCATCTAGTTCATCGAATTGCGCAACAGAACCTTCTCGGCATTCCAAAGCAACATAATATCATCCAAAACAATGCCAAATTTATTTCTTAAATCGCTAATTTTGCAATCAAAATAAACACTGAAATCAATAGAATTTAAGTTTTTAAATTCTATTTTTTTGCCATATTCAAATCCCAGATTAAAAACCACAAAGTGCTGCAAATTAAATCTGTACTTATGCGGGTAAAAATATCTTGATAAAATCTTAAATACGGGTAAGTGACCAATGGTTACACCCGTACAATTACCCATTGTAAAACCCACGACGAAAGCCTCGTCAAAACTGAATATACCTCGGTTAAGCAGAAGATGAAGACAATCGTGCCCGTAGAGATCGATTGATCCCGGAAAGGCTATGGGGCTGCTTGGATTTTCCAGCAGCCATACTTGCCAGGGAATAGCGGTTGAATCAT